>CAYLSP010000073.1:0-6979 GCA_964385935.1 uncultured Defluviitaleaceae bacterium | reverse complement strand
CATAATTCATTCTCCCTTAACATTAAAATACTAACCCCCCAATTGAAAATTGCTACGCAATATTCAATTGCCCCCTTAAAAAGGGGTTGCGGCGACAAGTCAGTTGTAAGATTTAATTGTCGCCGCAATACTTCCACCTAGGGCAATTATTACCCAGAAATAGAGGACAATTCGGTAGTTATAAAATACATTGTCCGTCATTCCCTGAACAAGATAGCCAAGCATTCCGGCGCATAGGCTTGCCGAAATGGCAGTTAAACGCTTTGACTTGCTGCTTATAGAAACAAGCAGGTTCTTGAAATATCCGAAAAGAATCAGAACAAACGCTGTGAACCCGCCTATGCCTAAGTCAATTAGAATTTGAAGATATAAATTATGTGAATGAGGGGCATAAACGGCATTAAACGCAAATTTCTGGTATATAAACACGAAAACGTCGGTGGAGAGCCCTATGCCAATAGGCCAGAAAGTCCCCAGCATTTTCAAAGAAGCCATCCAGATATTCACTCTGTAAGCCGTTGAACCGTCGGACATGTTCCCAATGGTTGAAAAGCGTTCGATTATGGAAGGCGGAAGGACAAACGGCATAATTAAAAGTGCAATAAGACCGAGCCATAATAAGCGCCTGTCTTTTAAAAATACGAATACAATAAGAGCGATTATAAGTCCAAGCCATGCACCACGGGAAAGCGTTAAAATCATGCAGACACAGGCAGTTGCTAGTATGCCGATAGTTATTAGCTTGTAAAAGGGTTTCTTCATATAATATAACATTCCGAAAGCCATTGGTATAACGAAAAGCAAGTGTTCGCCCAAAACGTTTGGATTATCTAGAGTTGAATAAACTCTTCCCGACATGTTCTCGAACATATCCGTATCAAGCCACGCCTCGGCTGATATATAGCTTCCTGAATACCTCTGGTATACGCCGTAAAGGGATACCAAAAAGCCAGAAACGCATAAAATAGAAATAACTGTATAAAGCTTGTCCTTTGTGTTAATGACGTTTTTAACTGCAAAGTAGGTTAAAAGGAACAGAGTGTAAACAGCGGCGACGATAAGAGAACTTTTGGGGATATAGGAAATAACCACGCTGTATAGAATTATCAGCAAAAAGGCGGCGACGAAAAAGTCGAGAAGCTTTACAGATAATTTATGTTCTCCTGTAAAAACGACCTTAATGAAATATGAAAGCACCACTAAGACACTTATACCGAGTATAAACATGGTTGGCATAAGGGGCATTAAAAACGCCAGAGCGTATATGCCGATTTCTACTTTATAAAGCACAAGGAGAGCGCCAATAAATCCGCCCAGTCCCAGTATAAAATACTGAAATGGCAAAAACGCGCCTGCTAAGCCAAAAATAATCCCTAAAACAGCGAATAAGGCGTAATTCCCTTTTACTTCATCTTCTTTTATTCCCAATTCAGCATCTTTAAAGAAGAAGCCGCCAATTGTTTTTAAAACCGTACTTCCATTATAAAGTCTTGAAAGCGACCTGTTTATTATAATAAGAAGAATTCCGAACCCTAAAAATCCTATGGCCAGAATAAAAGCCGTTCCCTGCAAACGCCCGAAAAAACGGGAAAGAAGCTTTATTCCGCCAATCAGGGCAAAAAACAGTCCATAAGTGGCCGTTGAATAATGGGGCAGAGCGCTCATGACCTTTCCTGTCTTTGAAACAGCCGCGCTTTCAAAAACGGCATTTCTACACTTTGAAGAGGTAATATCAAATAAATTTTCTATTCTGGCGGTTTTTCCGAAAAAACCAGAACGGAATCGTTTTTCCATCCCCAAATCATCAAACAGAAGATGCCTTATAAAGCTTTGAGACCAAATCCCCATGATAAACCCGAAAAACTTTTCGGCTATTTTGCAAAGCATACTGTTTTCATAAAACAGCTTGAACTTACACCACAGAAACATAAACATCCTGTAAAACAGGCTGTCATAAAGCAAATTAACCACCTCATTTCATTAAACTAAAGTATACGTCCTGCGTATTTTCCACCATAGCAGAAACGGTAAATCTTTCATTATATATAATAACGGAATTTTCGCTGCAAATCTTGTAAAACTCCGGATTTTCTTTAAATTTTAATATGCCGTCAAAAATCGCTTTTGGATTTTTCTTCGGCACAACTAAACCGTTCACTCCGCTTTCAATTACATAGGGGTTTCCCCCGAAATCAGAGACAAGAGCAGGTATGCCAAGGCTCATGCCTTCAAGCAAAGACGCGCTCGTGGCCTCTGTTCCAAAGGAAGCGTTAAGCTGTAAGTCCATGACATTTTCAAGCTTATATACGTCAGATACAAACCCCAGGAACAGAACGTTTTTAATACCCTCATCCAAAGCCTTTTTTCTCAGAGCTTCCTCCGTTGCGCCTGTTCCGGCCACGGCGACTATAACGTCTTGTTTCGCGTCTTGAAGCAGTTTCGCCGCTTCTAAAATATAGAAATGTCCTTTAACTTCTTCCAGTCTGGCGATTATTGCGCATAAAAACGACTTTTCAGAAACGCCAATAGAGTGTCTGTAAGCGGCTTTTTCAGATTCATTTAATAATGCTGGTTTATCCACGCCGTTAAATACGACTTTCACAATATTCGGGTTTGTCCCGATTTCAACAATATTGTCCTTAGCCGCCGGGGAAACGGCGATTATCACATCTGAATAATGGTTGTTAAAATATCCGAGAATGTTTTTTGCCGGAAATGATTTCTTATAGCCAGGTTGGTCAAAAACGCTGTGTCTTGTGTTAACGACCTTGATTTTAAGCCTTTTTGCGGCGATTCTTGCGGAAAAGCTGGCATGGGTATGGACGATATCAGGCTTTTCATCAACAAAAACTTTTTTATATTTGTCTATGCCTTTAATGCTCAAAGACTTTTCCCCAATGTCTGAAAGCTCTATATACCGAATATTTAAAGCTTTCAGTTCGGGAATTAATAAAGACTTTTCAGGCAAAACCACAATCATATCGAATTTTTTCCTGTCAAACCCTGACAGCAGGTTAAGCAGAACTTTCCCTGCTCCACCTATGTTGGAATCAGTTATAACATGAATAATTTTTATCAAAAGAGCCTCCGAAAATATTTATTAAAATGAAGATAATCTAATGCAGTAGAGTATAACAAATATTTATTAATAATTCAAATAAAAATCATTTTCTTTCGCATAAAAGCATATTTTTAGGCCTATGCAAGTACAATATTACAAGCATTAAATTTTTAGGAGGGATTTTATTGATTCCAGATATGATGTCTAAGCAGAGAGGGAAGAGGACTGTTGAAACAAAGGTGAAAAGCCTGCCGGTGGCCATTATTAGCGGGGTGCTTATTGCCTGCGCAATTACGGCTATATCAATAATCGGCTGTGCCATATTACTTACATATACAGCGTTTACTGAAAATTCGCTGCCCCTTGTTATAACCATTTCCTGTGCCGTATCAGCGGTTGTGGCAGGATTTGACGTTGCAAAAGCCGCTGAGAATAAGGGCTGGCTTTGGGGAATTATTGCCGGCGCTATTTTTGCGATTATTCTGATTTTCATAGAAGTGTGGATTTCGGGCGAGGTCTCACTTGACGGAAGAACGGTGACGCTTCTTATATTATCGCTTGCCGGAGGCGGACTTGGAGGTATAATCGGAATAAATTTTAAAAAATAAGTCCTAAAACTTGTCTTAATTCGACTTTATTATTGCAAAATTATTTTTACGTGATATAATATTTCTATTATTTATTCAGGAGGCATAGAAATGAAACACGTTAAAACTCTTAACGCGGATGCGTTTAAAAAATCTGCAAAATCAGGCGGCTGTGGCGAATGTCAGACATCTTGCCAGTCGGCTTGCAAAACATCTTGCACTGTCGGAAATCAATCATGTGAGAAGAAATAATTAGTTTGTACGGATGGGCGGCGAAAGCCGCCCATATTTTTTAGGTTCTGAAACAATTGGAGGAATTTCAATGCTACACAAGTTCACGATGAACGGATATTACATAATAATAGATGTTAACAGCGGCTCTGTTCACTCTGTCAGCCCCGTGGTTTATGAAATAGCAGAGCATTATGATAATAAAAATTTAAGCGCCATTTTTCATGTTTTGAAAGATAAATATGCCGAAGAGGAAATTCTTGAAGGTTATTCTGAGGTTAAGGAGCTTTATGACAGAGGGCTAGTTTTTTCTGAACCCGCTGAAATAGAGAACCTGAAAAGAGAGCCGGTTTTAAAGGCTCTTTGCCTTTCTGTGGCGCATGATTGTAATTTGAAATGCAGATATTGCTTTGCTGAAGAAGGCGAATACGGCGGGAAACGTAGCCTTATGACATTTGAAACAGGAAAGGCCGCCATTGATTATTTAATTGAAAACTCAAAGACCAGAAAAAATTTGGAAATAGATTTTTTTGGTGGCGAACCCCTTATGAATTTCGAGGTTGTAAAGGAAATTGTGGAATACGCCAGAGGTCTTGAAAAGGAGTACAATAAAAATTTCCGTTTTACAATAACAACAAACGGGCTTTTATTAGATGATGAAAAAATTGATTATATAAATAAAAATATGCAAAACATTGTCCTTAGTCTGGACGGAAGAAAAGAAGTTAACGACAAAATGAGAAAAACCATCTCCGGGGCAGGGAGTTATGACCTCATTATCGATAAATTCAAGAAGGTGGCCGAATCAAGAAATCAAAATAACTATTACATAAGAGGTACGTTTACAAAGAATAATCTTGATTTCGCCAGTGACGTTGCTCATTTTGCCAAACTTGGCTTTAGACAGATTTCCGTAGAGCCTGTTGTTTGCGAAGAAGGGCTTAGTTTGGATTATGAAATAACAGACGCTGATTTGCCTGTTGTTTTTAAAGAATATGAAAATTTAGCGAAAATGATGATACAAAATTATAAAAATAAAAAATATAATAATAACATTGAAGATTTTAATTTCTTTCATTTTATGCTGGATTTGTCCGGCGGTCCTTGCATATATAAAAGGATTCTGGGCTGCGGCGCAGGAAACGAGTATATGGCTGTTACCCCCGAGGGAGATTTATACCCATGTCACCAGTTTATAGGCAGGGACGGCTTTAAAATAGGAAGCGTTTATGAAAAGTCAGAGAATGAGAACGTTTCTATAAAAGAAATTTTTGAGGGTTGCAATGTATTTGCAAAAGAGGAGTGCAGCAATTGTTGGGCAAAGTATTATTGCGGCGGCGGATGCTGCGCTAACGCACATTCATCTAACAATGATATTTATAAACCCTATAAGCTTGGCTGTGAGATGCAGAAAAAGCGTATCGAATGTTCGCTTATGCTTATTGCGGCAATGGCTGATATTGACGAAAACTTTAAAGAAACGGCTATTAATCAAGGGGAACTTTAATCATGACCGTGAAAAGTTCTTACTGGAATTTAATAAAAACTGATGTGAATCTGGAATTAATGTCCGAAACTCTTAAACTAAGCCGCCCGATTTGTGCCTGCTTAGCTAACAGAAATGTTCGGACGAAAAATTCTGCTCTTAAATATTTAAACTCAGGAAAGAAATTTCTTGAACAGACTGAGCTGTTAAAGGACGTTGATAAGGCTGTTTCAATGGTCGTTGATGCCGTTAAAAAAGGTGAAAAAATAATTGTTTACGGTGACTATGACGTTGATGGAGTGACTTCAACGGTTATACTGCTGAAAGCACTCAGAGCCCTTGGCGCAAATGCTGACTTCTATATTCCTCAGCGGGAGGAAGAAGGGTACGGACTTAATGAATCGGCAGTTAGAAAGCTTAGCGAACAAAAATGCCAACTGCTTCTCACTACAGATAACGGAATCGCGTCTATTAACGAAATTGCGCTGGCTAAAGAACTCGGAATGAAAGTTATTGTCCTTGACCATCATGAACCGGGCTTTTCAATGGAGGACGGAGTAAAAACCCAGAACCTTCCGCCTGCTGATGCGGTTATTGACCCAAAAAGACAGGATTGTCCATATCCGTTTAAAGAATTGTGCGCCGGAGGGCTTGCTTATAAATTTTCGAGATATTTATTTGAGGCACAGAAACTGCCATTTCAGTTAGACGACGAACTTTTAATTCTTGCCTCGCTTGCAACGGTCTGTGATGTTGTGGATTTAGTTGGCGAAAACCGAATTTTAGTGAAAAACGGGCTTGAACTTATAAATTCTCCAGCAAATTCTAATTTAGGCTTTAAAACCCTGATAAATCTAAGGGAGTTAAGCGGAAAGCGCATAGGGATATTTGAGCTTGGATTCATTTTAGGGCCTTGTATAAACGCTACAGGAAGACTTCAACATGCCGCTTCGTCAGTAGAATTATTTTTAGTAAAGAGCAATATAGAAGCAGAGGTTCTGGCTAGACGGCTGATGGACTTAAATGACGAAAGGAAGGCTCTGACCAATAAATCACTTGAGCGTATTATGCAAAATCTCGAAACATCGCCTGATAAAGATGATAAAGTTCTTGTCCTTTTTGACCCTGATACCCATGAAAGTATATGCGGGATAATTGCGGGGAGAATAAAGGAAACTACAGGAAAACCGTGCCTTTTAATTACAAGAAGCGGTCAGTTTTTAAAGGGCTCAGGAAGAAGTATTCAGCCCTATAATATGTTTATGGAACTCAATAAAATCAGGGATATTTTTACGAAATTCGGCGGGCATCACATGGCGGCGGGTTTCAGTCTTTTAGAGGAAAATTTCCCTGTTCTGAGACAACTGCTGAACGAAAATTCAACTCTAACTGACGAGGATTTTATTCAGGTATACGATTATGACCTGGAGCTTCCGCTGAATCAGGTTACTTATGATCTTGCAACCGAAATAAATATTTTAGCACCTTTCGGGAAAGGCAACCCCTGTCCCGCTTTCGCCAGTTTTTCTTTAATTACGGATTCTGTTGAAATAATAGGCTATAATAAAAACACAATAAAATTTACTTTTATTTTACCTGAGGAAAACAGAAAGC
>CAYLSP010000072.1:0-7018 GCA_964385935.1 uncultured Defluviitaleaceae bacterium | reverse complement strand
ATCCACCACTCTCGTACCGTCCATTAAATATATCATACCTGAATAATAAACGGCGCTTTTGTACTGTTTGGAACATGTCCCAATTGTTGACCATGTTTTTGTTTTTGTGTTATATGACAGTATATCTGTGGAATCCTTAACAAACTGACCGCTTGCGTTTTTAACTTTTCCGCCAAATAAGTATAAATTGCCGTATGCCCCCACAACAGGATAATCAGACAGATAACTTGGCAAATTAGTCCCTTGTGACCATTGCTTAGAAAGTGGATTGTATTGATAAATCAGATTCTTTGCAAGTAAATAAATCTTTCCTTCCAACTCTACGGTTCTAGATTCTGGATCTTGAACAGGAAGGTTACTCGTGCCATTATAGCCTGATTCCAGTGCCTCAACGGTACTAAAGGAATAACTGTTATTTGCCCCTCCGATGATATACGCTATACCGTCCACTACAGCCATACCTAAGCTCGCTCTAGGAGAAGACATAAAAGACTGTCTTAAGAACGTACCGCTGCTTACAAGAGTCTGAACTATCCAGCTGTTATATACGCCGTATTTGTGTCCGTAAACACTTATTACCCTATTTCCGTCCAATTGGCAGGCTCCATTTATTCCCACTGACCTGTTAACTCCAGTCACACTGGTTCTTGAAGAAAAACTGAAACGCTCCTCCGGTGTAGGATGGGGACTGCCATTCGCCGTGGCTCCACCCTCTACATATAAATAACCATTATACACGAAAGCAGAATGTTCCCCGCGGATGGATGCAAGCGACCCATAAGTCGCCCAACTGTTTGAGGTTACACTGTATTTATAAATGGCATTTGTATAGGAACTTCCGTTATAACCACCCGAAGTATATATATCACCATTATATGATACAGCTGCTAGAGATCTCAGGCTGACGGGCATGTTGCTTCCTGTAGTCCACTTGTTTGTAGTTGTGTCGTATATCTCAACTGAATTTAAATTTGTTGATCCACTCTGTCCACCGAAAACATAAATTTTATTTCCGACTGCGGCTATACCAAAATAGCTTCTTGCATTAGCCATATCAGCCTTTGTTTCCCATGTATCTGTTTTTGGATCGTAAACCTCTAATTTTTTATAAAAAGTGTTGTTATATCGTCCGCCTACAGCGTATATCTTGCCGTTTACGGCAACAACTCCAAGACCATAACGGGATGTTGGCATACTAGCTCTATATGAAACAAAGCCGTCAGAACCATAAAGTTCAGGTTCGCCGCTGTCTTCCCATGGGTCTGATTCATCAATGGGATCATCCGGAATATCTAAAACAGCATCATTTTCTGTATGTGGACTTTCCACAGCATAAAGTACGTTTATCAGTTTTCCATCTTTAATTTTGTCTTCTAGACCAGTGACACGGTTCGATGAATTTATAATGATTTCTTTTAATTCTGATGCAGTTAATTCGCTGTTCATGGCCAATAGAAGCGCGGCTTCTCCTGAAACTACCGCCGCTGCCATAGAGGTGCCAGTTACATTTACATAATTATTGTTTATAGTTGCTGTTATAATGTTTGAACCGGGAGCAGCAACATCCACGGAAAGAGGGCCGTAGTTTGAAAAACGGCTAAGCCTTCCGTCTCCGTCCACAGACGCAACAGAAATTATGTTTGGAAAATCAAATGCTGCCGGATAAACAGGGTGGTTATCAATATTTTGTAAGCTGTTACCGGTTGCGCATACAAATAACATTTCACTGTTTTGTATAGCTTCTTCCAGCGCGGGGTTCTCGCTTGAAGTCCCCCAGCTACAGTTTACTACTTTAACATTCATGGATTCAGCGTAGGCTATCGCTTCAATAATGTCACTGGTATATGCTCTGCCGCCTTCAAAAACTTTTAACGGTAATACCCCTGATTTAGGCGCTATCCCTTTAGATTCTGTATTTTCTGCGCCAGCGATAATCCCCATAACGTTTGTGGCATGGTATTGATCTAAATAATATTCCTCATCATTAACTGAATTATCATTGTTGAAAAAATCCCAACCCATCATGTCATCAACATACCCGTTTCCATCGTTATCAATGCCGTCATCCGGCACCTCATTTTCGTTAACAAAGAAACGGTTTTTTAGCGCGTCGTGTTCTGTGTCGAAACCTGTGTCAAATACAGCCACCAGAGCGCCTTCTCCTTTAGAAAATGACATGGCACCAGCTATACCGACATCAATAGGACTGCCTTCATATTCTGTTAGTTCCGGCCAATCTAACTGTCCGCTATCATCGTCATTTTCAGGTTCATAATAACCTGAAACCTGAAGTTCATAATCAGGCTGAATAAACTCAATTAGGCTGTCCTTATTATCAAGTTTTGTGGTTATATCATCCACACTCATTAGTTTATTTGTTGTCAACAGAACCTTTTTAAAAGAGATATCCTCGTCTAATGTATAATCATCCATTTGTGGCGTGTCATTTATGCTTGAAATAAGAACGATATCCTCCTGCATCAAGCTATTAATCTCATCTTCAACGGCTTCTAATGATAGTTCTGCCTGCATTTCAACTAGCTTGTCTTCTCCAAACATATTGACATCCGCATTTTCGGAACTGCCTGTTTTGTCTAGAATGTCTAGGGATTCAAGATTTTCGATATAATTGAAGCTACTGGAATTATTCTCTGAATTGAGATAGTCTTTTCTTTCTTTATCAATTGAATCGGGTTTTGCCAAATTTCTTATTTGCTCCAACTCAATTTGCTTGTATTTTACAATAAATCTGTCATACACTTCGGTCTCTAAACTATCGTAATAATCAGTAATTTCTTCACCGATATAATCTTTTTTAATTATATTATTGTCCCTAATTGCATTGTCGTTGATGTCATTAAAATTGTCTATTTCATCAACAAATTCATCTTGTATTTCTTCCAATCCTTCTTCGTATGGGTTAAGGTTAGTATCCAACAGTTCCTGCCATTCTTCATTGCTTTTTTTATAAAGGCTTTCGCTGGAAGCATAGGATACTGCGCTAGTATTACTGCTTATTAGCATGATAAATGTTAAAACTGCACTAATTATTCTTTTTTTCATAAGCAATCCTCCACTTGTTATTAGTATCTATACTCAATATTGTATCGTCTCCGTTTCATCTATCAGGCGTTGGTGGAATAATTTCACAATATATAGTCGCACTTGTACTTATAACGGTTCCGTCACTAAATGTAGCAGTTGCGGTAACGTTTCCTGAATAAATTTGCCAAAAAGTAAAATACCCAGTTCTATTTGTGATAGAGCGATTTGTGTATACGAGATCTACTACTTGTATAGGATTTCCCTGTGAATCCGTGCCAGATGCATGAGCCAGGAAGGTGCAATCAGGATCATAATATTCATCCAGATAATAATAATCAAACTCAAAGTACAAATTGTATCTAAATGTATAAGTAAACATAGCTGATTCACTTTCTGCCATGCCCGATTTAAAAGCCTTTGCTTTTATTGTGGTGGTAGTTTTCACAGGAATAGAGCCGGAATACTGCCTGCTTGCACTTGTGGGTTCAGAGCCATCTGTAGTAAATCTTATGGTAACGCCAGAAGTGGCACAACTTAGTGTTACATATTGTGTGTCGGTGTAAACTCCTGTTGGCAGATTGGCCGTAGGCGTTGCTACCTGTTCAAGCATAATTGTATAAGTTAAGCTAGTTGTACTACTATCAGCCATACCTGATTTAAAAGCCTTTGCTTTTATTGTGGTTGTAGCTGATAGAGAAATAGGGGTCTTATATTCCGTGCTACTGCTTGTGGGTTCAGTACCGTCAATAGTATACCTTATTTAGCACTTGAAGTAGAACAATTTAGAGTTACTTTTTGCGTACTAGTATATGTTCCTGTTTCCAGGTTAGCTGTCGGCGCTGATACCTTGGGTATAATTGTATAAGTAAAGCTTGCTGTGGCGCTGTCCGTCATTCCGGATTTAAATGCCTTGACTTTTATTGTAGTTATAGTGGATATATGGATAGGGCCGTTATATATAGTACTGGTATTTGTAGGCTCGGTGCCGTCTGTTGTATATCTTATGGTAGCGCCAGACGTAGCGCAGCTTAATGTCACATTTTGCTCTTTCATATAGGTTGCTGTTCTTAGGTTGGATATCGGTGTGGCTACTTGTGCTTTTTCCTTAATTATATAAGCAAAAGTAACTGTAGCACTTTCTGCCGCTTCCTCTATAAAAGCCTTTGCTTTTATTATTGTTGTTGTCGGTACAGGAATAGGAGCTGTATATTCAATGCTGTTGCTAGTAGGTTCTGATCCATCAATTGTGTACCTTATAGTTGCTCCCGGTGTAGTGTAACTCAGCGTCACATATTGCGCACCTATGTAGACTCCTGTTACAGGATTGGCCGTAGGCGTAATTGCCCCTTGCTCAAGATAAATTGATGTAGAACAAGTTTCTTTAGCACGGAATTTTATAATTGTTAATACTCCAGACCATGAGCTCCCTTGTGGTAGGCTTTGCTCATTCTTGAAAACTATCACACCGTTACTATTGGAAATAATCTGTAGATTTGTACCCTTGACAATTCCGAGTGCTGTGACAGGCTCTTTTGTTTGTGCGGCAAAATCTACTAATGTCAGCTTGCTTGGGTCGTATTTAACTATGAATGTTCTTTCGTTAAGGTCTGTAATTCCATCAACTGAGAATACATATGAATATTCCTCTCCATTTGTCAGGCTGACAGCGTATTCATTCTGTTCAGGCTCTTCTGATAGATAAACCTCAATAACATCGCTTAATTCTCCTTCGATGACTAAGCTCTTGGCTTTTACTTGAATATTGTAAATGGTTTCCGTTATCAATCCACTAACTGTAGTGTTCAACGTGTCAGATGTTTTATTAAATTCTCCATTGACATACACGTCGTAAGAAGTAGCACCTTCTACAGGATTCCACTTAATGTCGATGCTGCTCTGAGCTTTTCCTACTAAAGTCAGACCTGTTACCTTGCTAAGTCTAGTGGTAACAGTGAGTGTTGCGCTTGAGTTTCCAGTTGCGACATCATTTTTAGCTTTGACAAATATTATGTATGTCGTACCCGGATTCAGTCCAGTTATGCTTGTAGTTGAAGTTGTTACGTTTTTGTTTAGAGTATTATTGACATAAATATCGTATGATGTTGCGCCACTCGCTGGATTCCATTGTAATTCGATACTATTTATTCCGACTGACGTATACTCCAGACCGCTTATTTCCAGAGGATTCGGTGATGTAAATGGTGACGGAAGACTTCTTAAAAATGGGGTTGTCAGATTCTCAGAAATATCCCATGTCGTCGAAAAATCCCAGTATGTAAACGTTGATTGAGTTTTCAACTGGGATTCTGTTCTCGCTTGTTCAGTTGGTGTAGTGATTCCTGTTTTTGTGCTGCTAAAAAAAGAGTAATCAATGCTGCCAACATAATCATTGAAAGCAAGGCCTTCTCTATTTGCGCTTCCTATAACGTTACCTGATGAGTAGCAATTCCAAGCAGATATATACTCAACCCTATTATTATCATTGAGTATTGCTCCTACTAACCCACCTTTATAGCCCAATTGTGTATTTGATGACACATCACCTGTAGAGAAGCAATCGTATAGTCTATAAAGTTTAGATTCACCATAATATCGTGCATTATCAATTCCAACGTCTGCCCCGTAAATACCGATGAGTCCTCCGGAATAACTGCCACCGGAAACCGTTCCAGTCGCATAACATTGATAGACGTCTGTGGTGGTTATGAAGCTGCTTTGCCTGGATATAGAATTTTTAGGATCCCGAATGACAACAGCATTGAAATTATCGGAATCAGATGAAGTTTTGTTCGAGTTCTCAGAAATTTTATTATTTGTCTCATTTGAGGAATTCACTATACTCATGGGTGAGACAGATGCATAATCTATAATGCCGTTGCGGCCTATTAGTCCTCCTGCACAGTAATCTGAAGATACATTAATTGTAGAAAAACTATTAAAAACATTCCCTTCGTCGTTGTGCCCGATCAATCCGCCTACATCAGTAGAACCATGCACGGAGCCAGTACCGATTACTGAGCAGTCTTCAACCATTCCTTGAAACATATATCCTACAAGAGACCCTACAGCAATCCCATTTGATACATTTATGTCAACATTGTATAATTTAACATTGCCGATATAAGCGTTTTCTGTTTCACTGAATAGACCAGCATTACCTTGAGTTTCATTTGTTATCTTTAGGTTTTTAATCATGAAGTTGTTTCCATCTAGTATCCCATAAAAACGATCTAACGGAATCCATTCATTGTTTTGCAGATCAATATCATTTGCAAGCTTATATGTAGCTCCTGGGTTTAAATTAATTTCCCTTAACTCTGCTGCCGTTGAAATCATAAATGGGCTATTCCATGTGCCTGATCCTCTGCCTGAAAAAGCGTAAGAATATACGCTGAAAGCGAGAATAAATATTGTTATCATCATCGCTCCTGCTAAAATATATCTAAGTTTTTTCATTTTCACATCTTTCCTTTCATATGCAATAATTTTAATCAATGAAAAGCGTATGAGTTCAAGTAAGCTTGAAGTATATAAAAGGTCATAGTTGAAGTTTAGTTGGTAACCCAAAAATTATATTGTGCCGCATCCCCCTTCAGATAATAAGTAGCGATTAGTAATTAAGTAATCTTAAAACAATATGAGTAATGGCTGTTATATTAAACTTACTATAAATAAAAGCCATGCTACTTTTGTAAATAGTGAAACTTGTTGTATATATTAAAATAGTAACTTTATTATACATATTTTTTGTCGAATTACAACCATTTGTGTATTCTTTTAATATATTTACTTGTGATTTTTCACATAAAGTTATTTTTTCATTGATATTTTCTTCTCATTGAGATACAATATTAATACCAGAAGCATAAAGTGAGGTGTCAACTCTGGAAATTAAGCATAATATTGCTGGCTACTGCCGAATTTCGGTGGATGAAGAAATTGACCGGGAAAACACGTCGATTGAGAATCAAAA
>CAYLSP010000071.1:0-7068 GCA_964385935.1 uncultured Defluviitaleaceae bacterium | reverse complement strand
TGACGGTTATTCTCAAGGAAGTCGTTGGCTTGCTTGATCATATAATTGAACTCAAAAAACGTAATGCCTTTTTCAAAACGGGTTTTATATGAATCAGCAGTCAACATTCTGTTAACAGAAAAATGAACGCCGTATTCCCTGATAAATGGAATATATTGCAGTTTTAAAAGCCAGTCCGCATTGTTTTGAATAATAGCTTTTCCGTCACTAAAGTCAAGAAATCTTGAAAACTGCTGTTTGAAACATTCCACGTTATGGTTGATTTCTTCCGGGGTCATAACCCTTCTCATTTCCGTCTTATCGGTGGGATCACCGACAAAACCCGTTCCACCACCCATAAGTGCAACGGGTCTGTGCCCTGCCCTTTGCATATGCGCCATAGCCATAATAACTAAAAAATGCCCGACAGTAAGGCTGTCTGCTGTGGGATCAAAGCCTATATAAAAGGAAATTTTCTCCTTTTCAAGAAGAGCTCTTATCTCTTCTTCGTGAGTTAGCTGTTCTATAAATCCCCTGCTCTTTAGTGTGTCAAAAACGCTCATGTAAATCCTCCTCAAAATTAATCAATTAGTTGTTATAAAAATAGTCTATCTCTTAATCATAAATGGTTTTTTATCCCTGTAAATAACAGTATACTTAAATCCCGCCATATCAAGATATTCATTGGCAAGCTCGAAAGAATGAGCGATTTCCTGCGGGCGGTGGGCATCTGAGCCGATGGTAATTATTTCTCCTCCCAACTCTTTATATCTTTTAAGTATAGATAGCTGCGGGTTAAGCTGGTTTAGCCGGTATCTTATGCCGGAGGTATTAAGTTCAAGCCCCTTCCCCGAATAAATAATTTCTTTTAATATGTGGTCTATAATGCTTGAATAATCTCTATAAAAAAGGGTTCTGTCAGGATATTCCCCATATCTTGAAATATAATCAAGATGCCCCAAAACGCTGATTTCTGTTTTTTTCAGAGCGTTTAATAATTCAGAAAAATATTCATTATAGGCTTCCTCTTTAGATTTTCCGACAAAAAAGTCGCCGTTATATAAATCCTTTCCCAAAACATCGTGAATCGAACCTATTACGATCTGGAATGGAAGTGAGTTCAAAAAAGGATTAACCACGTCACAAAGATGAGACCCCATTCCAATCTCAACGCCCAGAATGATTAAAATTTCGTCTCCATAAAGGTCTTGAATTCTGTTAAATTCGGCTATATAATCTTTATAGTCTATTTGATATGGATAGGGGCTTTTATCAGGAAGATAATCAATATGATCAGTAAAAGCAATTTCTTTAAGCTCCATATCAATAGCAGCCTTAACCATTTCTTCCATGGACGCTTTGCAGTCATTGCTGAAATTTGTATGAATATGGTAATCGATTTTCATAGTTTCCTCCCTAACCTCTATGGTTTTTATCTATATAGTATATTAAACAAGCATGGTGAAACATTTAATAAATTTATAAATTCTAAAACCTCACTGGAAGGCTCATTCAGGGGGTTCCCCATTTTGACAGCCTTAATCATCAAGTTTTTAGGCGTATGCTCAGTTTCTATAAACTCCATAACAGAAGTGCTGTAGCCCATATCTTTTAGAATCCCAGCCCTGAGCGCATCCGTAGCAATGGAACTGAATCTTTCTCTTAATATACCATGTTTTAATATCATATTCAATGCCTCATTGTGTATTTGGCTAAAAAGCTCATGCTGACAGCAGGGAACTGTGAGTATTACTTTTGAGCCCCACAAAACTGCGTTCTTTATGGCATAATCTGTGGCTGTATCACAGGCATGTAACGTCACCACCATATCTATTGAACCATCTGAGCATTGATAGTCCTCAATTTTCGAGTTTAAAAATTTTAGTCCCTTAAATCCAAAATCCAAAGCAAGTTTGTTGCAATTATTTATGACATCCTCTTTTATGTCAAGTCCGATTATTGTCACATTTTTTTTCAAGATTTCGTTTAAATAGTGATACATTGCAAATGTCAGATAAGATTTCCCGCAGCCAAAATCAATTATTTTTGCGTTTTGCGGCAAATAGGAACTTATATCTCTGATAATTTCTAAGAATTTATTTATTTGCCTGAATTTCTTCTTATATTCCTTTTTTACAAAACCTTCATCATTCATCACCGAAAGCTTTATAAGCCAGTCAACAGGAACTCCCTCGGGAATAATATAGTTCTTTTGATTGTCGTGAGAACTAAATTCTTTAGGCTTCATATCAGACTCATTAACTTTTCTTGTTATAGTCCCCTTTTTATTTGTAAGTATAGTTATGTTTTCGCCGTCTTTAAAAATTTCCCACTGCTTATAACCGATATCTATAAGCCTCTCAATAAGAGGGAACAATTCTTTATAATCCCCATAGTTTTCGTGAGTTGCCTTTTTTTCATGTAAGAAAGTGGTGTGATACCGCCCTGCCCTCTTCTCAATATGGATTTTCTTAATGTCTGCTGACTTTTGAAAAGGCGAAGAAATCACCACTTTATAAAATTTATCAGAAACCTCATCCTTAATTAAATTAAAAAAATTATGTTCCATGTATACTTCTCCCGATTTTTATGTTATAATATGCGTGACTGGTGTAGCGATTCGTTTCGGAGGTGACTTTCTTGCTGGAATTATTTGACAAACTTGGCGACTTGGGTTTTGGTGGCGATACAATTAAAAAGCTCGATATAAAAATATACGACAGGAAGGTTGATGATGCAGTCATACAAAGCAGCAAAACATCCGGAACTGAAGCTTATATGATGAAGCGAAAATTTACATGCCCTGTGTGTTATTACGCATTCGAGAGTTCGTATATAAAATCTAGTAAGACAAGACTTGTGCGGCTTGATACGGATTTAAAGCCAATATACGAACCCGTTGATCCTCTTTATTACGATGCAACGGTTTGTCCGACATGCGGGTATGCCGCCCTTGGAACCACCTTTGGCAATATTACTGAAAAACAGGCGGATGCTATAAAAGAAAGAATTACACCCCTGTATAAACCAAAAGAATATCCTTTAATATACACTGCCGATGATGCCATTGAGCGTTACCAAATGGCTCTTTTAAACCATGTTGTAAAAAAGGGAAAGGACAGCGATAAAGCCTTTATTTGCCTTAAACTGGCCTGGATCTATAGGGATATAAAAAATCATCCCAAAGAATTATTATTTATCAGAAACGCCATAACAGGTTTTGTAGGCGCTTATGAAAAAGAAGAATTTCCCATTTGTGGCATGGACAGCGTGACTCTTACTTATCTCATCGGCGAACTTTATCGCCGCGTTGAGGATTATGAAAAAGCTATGTACTTCATAAGCCGCGTTATCGGAACAAGGGGCGCAAACCGCCGTATTCTGGATCGAGCTCTTGAAGTAAAAGAATTAATAAAGGAAGCCCGAGGCCAGTCGTAGCCATAAGTTAGCTAGTAAGAAATTCCCTCATGAACCATTATAACATAAATATCGCCAAAAATCCCCACCATTGAGAAAATTTTTCTTGATGGTGTTTTGTCTCCAAAAGATTTTTCAGTTTTTCTCTCAGGAGGTCTTTTGTGCAAATAGCAGCCTGCTACATACGAGTGTCTACAGAAGATCAGGTGGAATACAGCCCCGACGCGCAGTTATCCGCCATTAGAGATTATGCCAATAGAAATGAAATGGTTTTGGACGAAAACCACATCTATAAGGACGAGGGTATATCAGGCCGAAACGCCGATAAAAGGCCGTCTTTTCAACGTATGATTAAGACCGCGAAAACAAAGCCCCGCCCTTTTGATGTTATTTTAGTACATAAATTTGACCGCTTTTCAAGAAACCGGGAGGACAGCATTGTTTATAAATCCCTTTTGAGAAAAGAATGCGGAATCCAAATTATAAGTATCACAGAACCTTTAAGCGACGATAAGATGTCCGTGCTTATGGAATCAATATTAGAAGCTATGGCGGAATATTATAGCTTGAATTTGGCCGAAGAAGTTCAAAAGGGCAAAATGGAAAAAGTAAGGCGTGGTGAATATTCGGGGCGAACCCCTTTAGGCTATAAATTAGAAAAGGGACGACTTGTTATTGATGCTGAAACCTCCCCCATTGTCCGAAATATTTTTGATATGTTTAAGACAGAAAATTGTAGTAAAATAACTGAATATCTTAATAATAACCAAATTAAACCCCGCCGCGGTGGGAAATGGTACGACTCAAATATTTTTTATATCCTGCAAAACCCCGTTTATGCGGGACATATCCGTTATAATTATCGGTATGGAAATTCCGCAAGAGCCATCAGACCAGAATCTGAACACATCTATGTGTATAACGCACACGAACCCATTATTTCTCAGGAATTGTTTGATAGGACACAGGAGCGGCTCAGGCTGTTTATGTATTCACAGCCGAAATATTATCATAAAGGAGTAGTTAGACATTGGCTTCATCATATTTTGTACTGCTCAAAATGCGGAAGGATGATGACGCTAAACACAACAAGGGGAAAACCTCGGTTCATTTGTACAGGCGTTCGGAGCAAAAATTGTCAAAGCAGAAGTGTTATGGGTTTTTTGTTGGAGGAAACGGTCATTGAAACTTTGAAAAAAGATTTTAACGAGATGTTCAGCTTTAAAAAGTTGCCGGAACAACCCATCAAAAATTCGGAAACAGAGCTTTTAAAAGCGGAGCTGGAAAAAATTGAAAACCAGTTGGAAAGAGCACAGTCTGCCTATGTAGCAGGCATAGACACTTTGCAGGAATATAAGAAAATTAAATCCGCTTTGCAGGGAAAGAAAGATTTAATTGAAAAAAGCCTGTTGTCCGCAAAAACAACAAAGCAGGATAAAATTTCACGAAATCAGTTTAAATCAGTTTTAGCAATATTGGAAAACCCCGAATTTGATCAGAATAAAAAAAACGAAGGGGCAAAATCCATAATCGACAAGATTACAATAGACCTTGAAACTAAGGATTTTAAGGTATTTTACAGATAGGAGCACAGAATAGCGTCAGGAGGATCAATAACTTCTCCTTCTGAGATGTGTTCTCCGCATATACATTTACACTCGGCCGCCCTAGCTGGGCCAATTTCATTAGCTGTCAGACAGTCCTGAGAACCTGATTGAAATAAGATACAATATGAGGAAAATTATGAAACCAATATTATTTAATAAAAAGGAAAAGACCGATAAAAAACCAGCTGTGTATTTGAGGAGAAAATCTCTCTTATTCCTGTCTCTAAGCGTGTCGTTCGGTATAATTATCATCACTACTCTTGGTATGTATTATTGGCCGCTGACTCTGGCGGCGGCTATTGTTACCCATTTTGTCCTTGTGGACAGAAAAATTGATGAAATTGATTTTGGGGAGCGCTATATGTCTCAGGTGGACTTTCCTTACTTGTGCGCTGGGCTTGTTATTGTAACTTCAACAGGCATCCTTGTAGGAAATCTTGGAATTTTTCAGCAAAATTTATTTTCCTCTTTCTTATTTTTTATAGGTCTGGGACTAGTCATACTGTCATCAAACCCTAAAAATCAGCCAAAAGAGTCAAAAATAAGACGATATGTCATATATCCCATTGCAGTGATAATAACTTTGGTTCTGCTGTTTGGGTTTTAGTTTGCATTATAACGAGACTTAAGAATATATTAGTTGACACAACAGTTAATTAGGAAGTGACTGTATGAAAAAAGCCGCCGCCTATCTGCGCATGTCAACTGATAAGCAGGAACACTCTATTGAAAGTCAGTTAAGGCTTATCAAGGAATATGCTCTAAAAAACGAAATAGCTATAACCGAAACATACTCAGACGAAGGGATTTCCGGCAGGAAAGCCGAAAGCCGCCCTTCGTTTCTTCAAATGATTGAGGACAGCGCAAAAGGGCTTTTTGACTGTGTATTAATATACGACAGCAGCCGCTTTGCAAGAAATCTTGAACAGTCCATTGTGTATAAGTCCATTTTAAAGAAGAACAATGTATCACTTATTTCAATTACCGAGCCAAGTCTGGACGAGGACACATCTTTAATAACAGACGCTCTTTTAGGCGCAATGAATGAAATGTATTCGCGGAAATTGTCTAAAAATGTGAAAAGAGGAATGGAGCAAAAGGCTTTAAGGGGCGAATTTTTGTCCTGCCCTCCCTTGGGTTATCATCGTCCCTCGCCGACCAAGCCAAGAGAAATCATTGAAGAAGAAGCTGAAATTATACGGTATATTTTCAACGAATTTATTGAGGGGAAAAGCAGCTTTAAGCTTGCAAAAGAGCTTAATGCCCGTGGAATCAGGACAAAAAGGGGAAACTCAATTGAAAAACGCTGGATTACATATGTTCTTTCAAACCCCACTTATAAGGGATATTTAAAGTGGAGTTCTGATAATAATACTATTTATAAAAAAGCCGATCACAGTGCTATTATAGATGAAGAAACATTTGAGACGGCAGGCCTGCTTCTTAAAAAGCAGACACGTCCCCATGCCCGACCGTTTGAAATATCAAAGCATTGGCTAAGCGGAATCTGCCGTTGCAAAGACTGCGGGCGAACTATGACTTATGCCGGGAATTATGGACAAAAAGCCGCCCGTTTCAGGTGTTCCGGCTATCTTCATGCAGTTTGTCAAAACTCAAAAAGCATAACGGCAAAACAGCTTGAAACACTGGTTATTAACGAGCTGAACAGTGTTATCAAGCAAGACGACTGTATTTTTAAGAAGGTAATTAACTCCGAAAAAATAAATAAAACTGATTATAAGGCAGAAATTAAAAAGCTGAAATCCTCTCTTGATCGAGCCAAAAAGGCTTATATGACAGGAATTGATTCAATTCAGGAATATAGAGAAGCCAAGGCAGCCATTACCCAGAAAATAGACGAGCTTATAAATATACATAAAAAAAATGAATCTGAGCAGATAGATAATACCGAAATTACTGAAAGAAGCGCATTTACAGTTCTGGATATCTTAACGAAATCAGAAAATAGTTATGAGAAAAAGTCAATTGCAAGAGAAATAATCGAAAAAATTGTGATTGATGGAGACGGTGGAAAAATAACCGTTTATTTTTATGCAGAGATAAA
>CAYLSP010000070.1:0-7117 GCA_964385935.1 uncultured Defluviitaleaceae bacterium | reverse complement strand
GGAGCTATAAACGATAACGCAATATCAATTGAACAATTGGCTCAAAAGCTGTTAACAACTCTTATGGAGGTCAGTCCCAACGCCATTTTTTCCCGTTATCAGGTGGAAGTGTCAGGATTATCAGGAGAAGAAGCGCTTGACACAATTGCTAGAAAACGTGGTTTTATTTTGAAGGGACAGAAAATAGATTATAAGAGGGCGGCTGTCTGCGTTTTAGATGAATTTCGCGGAATGAAACTAGGACGGATAACTTTGGAGAAGCCGGAGGATTATACCGGCGTATAATATGGAGAATATATGATTAATAAATTAAAAAGTTTGGATTGGGGCGATAAGAGTTTTTATAGAAGATTGATTTATTTATCGCTCCCTATAATAGGACAGGAATTTTTAAACGCTCTTGTCAATATTCTTGACTCGTTTATGGTGGGAACTCTCGGGTTATCTGCCATAAACGGCGTTGGCTTCGGAAATCAGATATTCTTTTTGTTTTTTCTGATTCTCTTTGGCATAAACAGTGGCTCAGCCATGTTTATGGGGCAATTTTGGGGAAAGGGCGACGTTAAAAGCATACATAAGGTCATGGGCATAACTTTTACTTCATCTTCAATTGTGGCCGTATTTTTTATTATTGGCTCTCTTTTGATTCCCGAGGTTTTAATAGGGTTTTACAGCTCTGATGCCGCAGTAATCAAGGAAGGTTCAACTTATTTAAGGACGGTATCCCCTGTTTTCCTGATTGCGGCTATAGTCTTTGCAGTAAACGCGGCTTTACGCAGTATCGGGCAAACTAAAATGCCCATGGCTACAACCCTTGTGGCTCTTGTCTGCAACGCAACCCTGAATTATATATTCATCTTCATTCTGAAGTGGGGCGTATTCGGCACAGCGTTGGCAACAGCTATAGCAAGATCAATTGAGCTAGCCGCTCAAATATTCCTTATTAATGCGTACAAAATGCCCGTTGCTACAAAAATAAGGGAATATTTTAGAGCCAACTGGATTTTCGTAAAAGATTTTTATAAGCTGACAACACCTGTTATAATAAACGAATTTGTCTGGGCTCTTGGAACAACAATATATAACGTAGCCTATAAAGGCTGTGGAAATGAGTCACAAGGATCTGTTCAAATATCAGAGGTTGTTTTAAGGCTGTTTATGGTAATCGGCTTTGGAATAGGAAGCGGATGCGGCATACTTCTTGCAAACTCTCTGGGCGCTAAGGAATTTGAAAAAGCAAAAGTTTACGCAAGGAAGTGTCTGCTTATCGTTGTTCCTGTTTCAATGGTAATGGCATCGCTTCTCATTCTGTTTTCACCCATTATTGTAGGAATATACGACGTTTCCCCTGCTGTTCGGGAAATGGCAGCAAAAAACCTTCTAGTCGTGGCGTTTGCGTTGATTTTGAAAAACTATAATTATGCTACAATAGTTGGTATTCTCCGAAGCGGCGGAGACACAAAATATTGTTTATTTCTAGACATGGCGGGCGTTTGGTTTGTAGGGGTACCCATGGCCTTTATCGGCGCATATCTGCTAAAATGGCCAATATATTTTGTGCTTATATTAGTATCGCTTGAAGAAGTGTTTAAATTCATTTTAAGTACAAAACGGGTACTTAGTGACGTATGGGTCAGAAATATAGTAAGCTAATATATATTTTCTATTTGCCAGTCAATCTTTTGCTTTCCAACAGACTCTAAAAAATTATTTGTTTTAGAAAAGTGCTTACAGCCGAAAAAACTTCCTCCAGCAAGAGGACTTGGATGAGCGGCCGTAAGAATTAAATGGGCGGGGTTTTTAATAAACTCTGCCTTTTTTTTGGCATCATTGCCCCAAAGAAGGAAAACCACAGCTTCTTCCTTTTTATTAATCTCATTTATTATTGCGGAAGTAAATTGTTCCCAACCTTTGTTGGCGTGAGATTTGCTTTTTTTGTGTTCCACCGTAAGCACGGCGTTAAGAAGCAGAACCCCCTGCTCTGCCCATTTTACAAGATATCCGTTATTCGGTATCTCCGTGCCTAAATCGCTTTTTAGTTCTTTAAATATATTTTGAAGAGACGGTGGGATTTTAGCTTGTGGTTGTACGGAAAACGCCAGGCCGTGAGCCTCTCCTGGATTTATGTATGGATCCTGCCCCAGAATCACAACTTTCAACTGTGAAAGCGGAGTGTATTTCAACGCATTAAAAATATTGTTCATATCGGGATAAATTGTTTTTGTTCGGTATTCATCCTTTAAAAACTGTCTTAGTTGGAGATAATAAGGCTTTTTAGTCTCGTTTTCTAAAAATATATCCCAGTCGTTATTTAGCTTAATCATACGCATCACCTTTTTGTGTGAGTTTTATAGATAATTATAGACATAATCTCAGTATTTGCAATAATAAATTTGTTGTGTTTTCCATGGAAGATTTGGTATAATTAAGAAAAAATTTGAGAGGGTGTTATGATGGAGAATTTAGTTTTAAAAACAATTGCCGAGAGGAAGAGTTCAAGGAGTTATTCAGATATTCCCCTCACTGAGGAAGAAATTAACGCTCTTACACTTGCTGCCGTTTCTGCCCCTTCCGCTATGAACAGCCAGCCTTGGAGAATTATTGCGGTTAAGAACAAGGAAATCATTTCTGAAATGGAAAAAGACGTTTGCGATTTTTATGAAAAGAATGGTCCTGCAAGCCTAGCCGAAAGAAACCGTGACAGAGGCGGAAAGGTTTTTTATAACGCACCTCTTACTATTTTCATCCCTGTTGCCGAAACAAAATATAAATACATAGACTGTGGAATATGCGTTGAAAACATAGCTCTTGCGGCTCACTCCATGGGGCTTGGAAGCGTTATTCTTGGTATGCCGGGAGCCGTTTTCACAGAAGAATTCGGTGACAAATGGAAAAAAAGGCTTGGATTCCCTGAGGGCTACGAATTTGGCATTGCTATAGCTGTCGGTCATTCAGACGATAAAAAGCTTCCTCACGAGCCGGATATATCCAAAATTACAGTTATTGAATAATATTTATTGTATATTTAGCAGAAAAATGCTGGTATAGCGCCCCGCTTTATGGTATAATGTGTAGGTTCTCGTTTTTCACTAGGTAATTACGCTGCACTGACATGTTTAGTGTATTTATTATAAGGAGGTCATTATGAAAGTTTATTCAGCCAATGAAATCAGAAATGTTGCTGTTCTTGGACACAGCGGCGCAGGAAAAACAACTATTGTAGAAGCCGCGCTTAATAATGCCGGACTTACAACCAGAATTGGAAGGGTTGAGGACGGAAACACTGTAAGCGACTACGACGCAGAAGAAATCAGGAGAAAAGTTTCTATCGGAGCGTCCTTGATTCCCATTGAATGGAAGGACACTAAGATTAATTTTATAGATACTCCGGGATATTTTGATTTTGTCGGCGAACAGAAACAGGCTCTTAGGGTTTGCGATCTGGCGATTATTGTTGTTTCAGGAAAATCAGGCGTTGAAGTCGGTGCTGAAAAAGCATGGGAATATGCTTCCGAATTAAATATTCCAAAAATTGTGTTTGTTAACGGCATGGATGATGAAAACGCCGATTTTGACAAGGTTGTTGAAGAACTCAAAGAGAAGTTCGGAAAATCCATTGCGCCCATTCAAGTTCCTTTCAAAGAGAACGGAAAATTTAACGGCTTTGTTAATGCTATTAAAAAAGAAGGACGCAAATATGTGGGCGGAAAAACCGAGCCCTGTCCTATCCCATCTGGCATGGAAGCCGACGTTGACGGCGCTCATATGACCATTTCAGAAGCCGTAGCAGAAACTTCTGACGTACTTATGGAAAAGTTCTTTGAAGAAGAACCATTTACTGTTGAAGAAATCCAGGAAGGTCTTAAAGCGGGACTTCTCGATGGTTCTGTAACACCGGTGTTCTGCGGTTCCGCAACTCAGAATATTGGCGTTAGGGTTCTCCTTGATTCTCTTATAGACTATGTTCCTCCGGCATCTGTTGCCTGCCCGAAAGTTATGGCAAAAGATTTATCCGGCAATGAAATTGAAGTTGCCTGTGATGAAAAAGCTCCATTTTCCGCTTTTGTATTTAAGACAATCGCTGACCCATATGTTGGAAGACTTACTCTGTTCAGAGTATATTCTGGCAGACTGACAAGAGATACTCCAATGTATAACGCTTCCCGTGATATAAGTGAAAAGGTTTCTCAGCTTTATGTCATGAGAGGTAAAGAGCAGATTTCTGTTGACGAACTCAGAGCCGGTGATATCGGCGCTATTGCAAAACTTACCGGAACTTTGACTCAGGACACCCTTTGTGTAAAAGATAAAGCGCTCCTTCTGCCTGAAATTCAATTCCCTGACTCCCTTTATTCAATGGCTATAGTTCCAAAGGGAAAAGGCGAGGAAGACAAAGTTGGACAGGCCGTTCTGAGACTTGTTGAAGAGGACAGAACGCTTAAATTTGTTATAAACCCTGAGACTAAACAGGCTGTTGTTTATGGAATCGGGGATAACCACCTTGACGTTCTTATGAACAGAATTAAGTCAAGATATAAGCTTGAAGCACAATTTTTAGACGTTATTGTTCCTTTCAGAGAGATGATAAAAGGAAAATCCTCTGTTACTGGAACACATAAAAAGCAATCTGGCGGACACGGACAATACGGCGTTGTCGTTATGGAGTTTGAGCCAAATGCTGACATTTCAACGCCTTTTGTGTTTGAAGAAAAGATTTTCGGCGGCGCGGTTCCGAGACAATATTGGCCTGCTGTTGAAAAGGGCATTGCCGAATGTTGCAAAGCTGGTCCTCTTGCGGGATACCCAGTAGTTGGCATTAAAGCAACGCTTATCGACGGTAAATACCATGACGTTGACTCTTCTGAAATGGCGTTTAAAATTGCCACTGCAATTGCTTTTAAAGACGGCTTCATGAAAGCAAAACCAACCTTGCTTGAGCCTATAGCAAAAGTTACTGTAAGAGTGCCGGACGAATACACAGGCGACATCATGGGTGATATGAACAAACGCCGCGGAAGAATCCTCGGTATGAACAAAGAGGGAACAAAACAGGTTATTTCCGCTGAGGCGCCAATGGCCGAAATGTTTAAATATGCTCTGGATCTCCGCTCCATGACACAGGGCAGAGGTGACTTCTCTATGGAGTTTGACCGTTATGAAGAAGCTCCATCAGATGTTCAGCAAAAAGTTATTGCTGAGAGAAAACGCGAGGCTGAAAAAGATAAATAATATTTGTACCTAAAACGTTAAGCGGCTGTACAAGATGTAAATACATTTTGTACAGCCGCTCTTATTTATTTCTTAATAATCTCTTTTATTGCATTAATAAAAGTCTGCTTTTTATTCTCCACCGCTCCCAATGTAGAATGAGAAGATTCTGTCACAGTACATAACATATAAAACTCCTCAAAACCTTTTTCAAGCGTAAAGTATCTGATTTCACCTTTATAGCATGTAATTCCTAAGTAAGAGCTGATAGGCATTTCGTCAAGTAAAGCTAAATCAACTACTGCAATGTAACTATCATCGTCAATTTTCTGGATTGTTAATTCAAAATTCTTTTCGGCCTGGAATAAAAACTCATTTCTTTTCTGTTCTATAAGACTAAGCAGTTGCTCATCACTGGCAATCACATATTCTGTATCAGATTCTATTATCTCTTTAATTATTGCAGTATTTGCAGATTTATCCCAGACTTCAACAATTTTGCTGTTAAGGCCTTTAATATTATTTTCCTCAATTAATTTTCTAACCTCTTTTTTATTTGCAAAAACATATTTAGGTAAATCATTTTGCTCAAAAGCATAACGCATATTATTATGTATATTAAATAACGAGCCGGTCTTGTCTTTTCCGAAATCAATAATTCTCTTAGTATTTGGCTGCACTGACTCTTTTTCAGGTTCATTCGGCAACTCTTTTTCAGACTCTTCTAGAATTTTCTCTGGATAAGCCAAAATAATAGTTTTTGTATCCTCCTGCCATGTTACTGTCACATTGAAACTTTCTGAAACATAGCGCAAGGGTACAAAAGTTCTACCGTTTACTATAAACGGAGCCACGTCTAAATTTATTGTTTCCGTATCATCGTTAGTAATTTTCTTTGCATAAGTCTGTCCAACAAATAGGATGTTTGTTATATCATCCTTAGTCATGGTAATTTTCTCTGTCTCCTCATCCCAGTCAACGTCAGCTTTTAATGCCTCGGCAATTGCCCTTAGTGGAACCAACGTTCTGTCATCCTTAATTACTGGCTGTTCATCAAATTGAATCTTAGAACCATTAATATAGACACTAATCTGATCTTGGGCAAAAACAATACTGTTAAAAAGTAGCACTGGCAGAATTGAAAAAGTCGCAATAGTTTTTAGTTTTGTTCTTAACATAATCTCACCTCAAATAAAATTATTTTCAATTACAATTATATACTAAAGGATTAGGTATATAAAGAAAAATTTTCCTGAAACTGGAATATTCTTTTAATAACGAGACTATAATGAAAATAAGATACTTTTAAAGATATGAAAAGAGGTGAGAAAATAATGGGATTAAACATCGCGCTCAACACAAAATTTAATAAAGCTAAATACGAAATGCCTGAAGAAGACAGGGATATTTTAACTACCCTTAAAATGCTCAAAACAGATCTAGACTATGTGCACAATAATCTTGACTATGTAACAGATCCGGTGTTAATAGACAGTTATATATATGAAATTAAAGCTATACAAATGAAGTACAAGTATTACTTGGGAATTTGCAAGGAACGCGGCATAGTCGCCGGTTTTTAAAGCAGGAGGTTATTATGGATTCAAATACAATGCTGTTTCTTTTGCTTGGGACGTGCCTTTTGATAATGGCTGTTTTTATATTCATAAAGCCCATTAAATCCATTGCTAAAATTGCCACCAGAGGTCTTGCCGGAATAATCGGTATAGTTATTACGAATTTTCTCCTTGCCGGAGCGGGAATTTCCGTTGGTATAAATTTAGTTTCGGCATTGACTGTAGGATTCTTAGGAATACCGGGGTTTATATTACTTTATTTAGCTACCTTCATACTGGGCAAGTAAAAAACGCCGCCGTCCGCTTTGCGAATGGTGGCGTTTTTATGTTGT
>CAYLSP010000069.1:0-7140 GCA_964385935.1 uncultured Defluviitaleaceae bacterium | reverse complement strand
AACTGTCTATGCCACCGTACTTTTGTTCGACAGAGTTTTATATTCAAGAGAAATGCTTGATTCTATAGCTTTTGCGGTTCTGGCAGGGTTGTTTTCTGTTATCCTCAGCATGGGAAGCCTTCCATTTTGGGAAGCGGTTTTCGGGGTTATTACTCCAATAAAACTGCTTGATTTGACAAATCCCAATAACCCGCTTATAAGGCGGCTTGTCCTTGAAGCTCCCGGAACATATCATCACAGCCTGGTTGTTGCTAATTTGGCTGAAACGGCGGCTTATGATATCGGCGCAAATCCGTCTCTTGCAAGGGTTGGCGCATATTATCACGACATAGGAAAGCTCAAATATCCGGGTTATTTCGCCGAAAATCAGTTGGGCGAAAATCCTCACGATTTTATGGATCCATATTCAAGTGCTCAGGTAATTATCGGACACACCACTTATGGTGAGGAATTAGCAGAGGAAAACAAGCTTCCGCCCGCGATAAAGGAAATAGTCGGTCAACATCACGGTAATACGTTAGTAAAATATTTTTATCATAAGGCATCAAAAGCGGGTTCTGTTAACGAAGCCGATTTCAGGTATAAAAACAAAACGCCGCAGTCAAGGGAATCAGCTATAGTTATGCTTGCTGATACGGTTGAAGCCGCCGTCAGGTCATTGAGCACGGAAGATAAGAAGAAGGAAAAAATTGAGGAATTGGCGCGGATTCTCATTAAGGACAAGCTTGATGATAATCAGCTTAAAGATAGTATGCTGACGATTAAAGATTTAGAAACTATTAGGGCTTCTTTCATGCGAGTGTTTACCGGCATGTATCATGAGAGAATCGTTTATCCAAAACCAACTACGGTTGAAATCGTGGCGGATGCTAACGCTGAAAAGGCTGATACCAAAGAAGCGGAGAAAAAGGAAGATGGGATTGATGTTGAGGGGGAAAAATGTTAGAGTTTTTGAATAATTCGGGGCAGGAAATTGATGATGAGCTTTTAGAATCCTGTGAAAAGGCTTTTTTCGCGGTATTGAAAACGGAAAAAGAGAACTGGGACGAAAATCTTGTGTCTGCCGCCGTAAATTTCGTTACTAATGATGAAATAAGGAAACTAAACAAGAAATTTAGAAAAATTGACAAAGAGACTGATGTTTTATCCTTTGTGGCTGAGGAAGATTATTCAGAGCCGGAGGAAGAAATCTATCTCGGTGATATTATTATAAGCTTTGAAAAAGCAATTGAACAGGCGAACAGCATGGGACACACATTAAAGAGAGAATTGGGGTTTTTAGTTGCTCACAGCACCCTCCACCTTCTGGGTTATGACCACATGACGGAGACGGAAGAGCAGATAATGATTAATAAACAGGAAGAAGCCCTGAAAAAAATCGGGCTTTATAGGTTATGATATGAATAAAATGCTTTCTATTTTTGGAATTTCATTTATTCTGATTTACGCCTTTACTGTCTTTTCTTTTAGCGGCTGTAGTAAGGGCGAGGACCCTGTTTTTCTGGAGGTAACTCCAAGCCCGACTCCTGTTATAACTACGCCCAAACCAACAAAAACACCTGAACCGACACCTTCTATTCCTGAGGGTATGGGCGTAAACCCACTTACGGGCTTATATATTAATGAAGAAGCTGTAAACCGCCGTCCTGTTGCTATAGTCATTAACAACATGATAAAGGCATTGCCACAAAGCGGTATTGGGCAAGCCGATATGTATTATGAGATTTTGTCAGAGGCTAATATTACCCGAATTATAGCCATTTTCAAGGACTTTTCTTCTGAAAAAATCGGCCCGGTAAGGAGTGCAAGGGATTATTTCCTGTTTTTCGCTCTTGACAATGACGCTATTTTCGCCCATCACGGCGGAAGTGACCAAGGCTCTTTGGGGGGAGCTTATGCCGCCATTAAAAAATTCAAGATTGATAACATCGACGGTATGAAGCACGACGGAACTATATTTCAGAGAGATAAGAAAAGAATTAACACTCCCGGAATGTATGAACATTCTTCATATGCTGGGGCAGAGCGGCTACTGGATTATTCAGAAAAAACTGGGTTTAGAATAGAGACTGATTTTGAACCGCTTTTCAAGTTTTATGACAAGCTTACAGATTTGGGCGGAGAAAAGGCACTGCGTGTGAATATCCCATTTTCGGACAGTCAGGACGCTCATTTTATTATGGATGAAGAAACAAAAAGTTATACCCGTTTTGAATATGGAAGCGAACAAATAGACGAAGAAACAGGCGAAAGACTGAAAGTTGAAAACATTATTATTCAATACGCAAATATCTGGCTTGTAAAAGGGGACGCTTATGGAAGGCGTGCCGCTGAATTAACAGGGAAGGGCGATGGCGTTCTTGTCTCCAACGGAAGTTATATACCTATAAAGTGGGAAAAAGAAAGCTATGAGAAGCCCACTAAATGGACTGACGAAAACGGAAAACAATTAACTTTAAATAAAGGTAAAACCTGGATTTGTGTAATAGACCCGGGTAAGACGGCAACATTTTTGCCATTAGAAAAAGAAGAATAAGGGGAATCTATTTGAAAGCGAATGAGAATTTTAAATCGGGCTTTGTATGTATAATCGGCGAACCAAACGTTGGAAAATCTACGTTGCTTAACCGTTTGTTGGGCGAAAAGATAGCTATTATTTCAAAAAAGCCCCAGACCACCAGAAACAAAATAACAGGGATTTATACAGAAGACAGTTTTCAAATTGTGTTTTTGGACACTCCCGGAATTCATAAGCCAAAACACCGTCTAGGCGGCGCAATGGTAAAAGCGGCAGAATCGGCTGTAGAAGGGGTAGACTGCATACTATTTCTCATAACGCCCACCGTTAAAATGCAAAACAGCCTTGAAATCATAGAAAAGCTTAAAAAGGGAAATTGCCCTGTCTTTTTGATTATCAATAAATCCGACGAAATTGAAAAGGGAAAGCTTCTGCCCATTATTGAAAAATATCAGGTTCTTTATGATTTTAAAGAGATTATTCCTATGTCCGCTTTAACAGGTGATAACTGTGATGAACTGATTCCAGCCATTTTAAAATATCTGCCGAAAGGACCGAAATATTTTCCTGACGACATGATAACAGACCAGCCGGAACGACAGATTGCAGCTGAAATTATTCGGGAAAAAGCGCTCATGTTATTACAAGACGAACTTCCTCACGGTATTGCGGTGGAAATTGTGTCCGTTAAAAAAAGAGAAAACAGGGACATGCTGGATATTGATGCCAATTTATACTGTGAAAAGGATTCTCATAAAGCAATGATAATCGGGAAACAGGGGAGTATGTTAAAAAATATTGGTTCTCGCGCTAGAACTGATATTGAAAGACTTTTTGGCTCAAAAGTTAATTTGCAGATCTGGATTAAAGTCAAAAACAACTGGCGTGACTCGGACTTTTTTATAAAAAATTTCGGCTTTGAAAATAAATAATTAAATTGTTTCCATAAATTCGTTTGTATATCAATACCCAAACAGCGGAAAATATTAGTGCGGTAAAAAAAAGGGGGTATAAAAATGAATTTCTTTTGGGATGTTTTTTCAACTAGCGGCAATATAGAGGCCTATTTAGCTTATAAACATTTTTGTAAACAAGAAGGCAGAGAAGTTGGTTTTTTAGACGAGGATTTAGTGCAAGGATTTGGTGATGGACAGGGTGGCAACGTTTAAAGACAGGGGGATTGTCCTGAGAGAGACAGAAAGCGGCGAGTCCGACAAAATGCTTACTGTTCTCTTAAAAGAAAGAGGGAAAGTCAGTATTTACGCAAGAGGCGCGAGAAAGCCGAATAGTAAATTCTACGCCTCTTGTTCCCTCTTTTGTTACAGTGATTTGGTGTTGTTTCAAAAAGGCGAATTTTTATCCGTGTCATCAGCGGACGTTATTAACGGATTTGTTAATATAAGAAATGATTATGACGCGTTTTTATGCGCCTGTTTTATTACTGAACTTGTTGATAAAATTATTTTTAGTAATATGGAGACGGAAAAGATATTGCGGCTTCTTGCTCTTTCTCTTCGTGCCCTTAATAAAGGAAGCGACCTAGGCATAGTGCGTCCTGCTTTTTCTTTTAAACTCATGCAAATGGAGGGTTTCACCCCTGTTTTAGAAAAATGCGCAAGGTGTAATAGTGATGTGACGCAATATTTTTCACAGGATGGGACTGTCTGCGAAAATTGCAGGTCAGAAATTGATACACCCGTTTCAAAAGGCACTGTAAAGGCTATTGACTACATAATTAATTCAGAAACGGATAAAATGTTCGGCTTTAATCTTGATAAAGCTTTAAAAACAGAACTCTCTCTTGCCTGCGACTTATTTATAAGAAATAATTTAGAAATCAGGCTTAAATCTGATGAAATAAACTGATCTTGGGGGAATTATCTTGCTGTCAAAAGTGGATTTAGCAAAGTCTGTGGACAAGAAAACCTATAAAAAAGAAATGAAAATTTTGAAAGAGAAACTCATGAGCTTACAGCATGAAGTTCAAGACAAGAAAATCCCTGTTGTTATACTTTTTGAGGGCTGGAGCGCATCCGGCAAAGGTACTTTTATCAGCAAAGTGGTGGATCCTCTTGATCCTCGTTATTTTAATGTTCATACAATGGACAAAATATCAGAAGATGCGGCTTTGCGCCCATTTTTATGGACATATGCCATTAGAATGCCGGAAAAAGGCCGTATTGTAATATTTGATAAGGGCTGGCATAGAATAAGCCTTCCCGAAGGCTCTATGAGATGGGGGCTTTTGGACAAGGAAAAAGAGGGCTTTGTACACGACGCAAACGCCTTTGAGAAACAGCTTTTGGACGATGGCGCCCTCATTGTGAAATTTTTTCTTCATATAGGAAAGGCAGAGCAGAAAAAAAGATTTTCTCAGCTTGTAAAATCAGAGGATACAAGATGGCGGGTTGACGAAAACGACTGGAATCAGAACAAGGAATATGAAAAATACAGGAAGCTATTTAGTGAAATGATGAGTGATACAGAGATGTATTCACCCTGGACTATAGTAGAAGCTGAAAACAAAAGTTATGCAATCTTGAAAATTTATGAAACTTTGGTGATGGAGCTTGAGAAAAAAATAAATGAGGAGAAAACTCCAAAAATCGCTAAGGATTATGTAAAGATAGATATACCCAAACTATTATTTTATGAAGACCTTAATAAGACTGTAGCTGATGAGGAATACAAGGAGAAGTTGGGTTATTATCAAAACCTTATTTCTCAGCAGGGTTATAAGCTTTACTCAAAAAGGCGATCCGTTATCATAGTTTTTGAGGGTTGGGATGCTGCCGGAAAGGGCGGCAATATAAAGCGTCTTACAGAGAAGCTTGACCCCAGAGGTTATGAGGTTATACCGGTGGCCGCACCTACTCATGAAGAACTCAATCACCAATATTTATGGCGCTTCTGGAACAAAATTCCTAAAGACGGACATGTGGCTATTTTTGACAGATCATGGTATGGTCGTGTAATGGTTGAGAGAGTGGAAGGTTTTTGTACAGAGGAAGAATGGCAGAGAGCCTTTAACGAAATTAATGATTTTGAACGACATTTAGCCAACAACGGAACAATTATATTAAAATTCTGGTTGCAAATTGATAGGGATGAACAGCTTGCCCGCTTTGAAGCGAGACAGCAAAATCCCTTGAAGCAATATAAAATAACGGATGAGGATTGGCGCAACCGTGAAAAATGGGATTTGTATGATAGAGCCGTCAATGAGATGCTCTTTAGAACAAATGCTATAGAATCAAAAGATTCTTATGATGCGCCATGGATAATTGTTGAATCAAACAACAAAAAATACGCAAGGCTTAAAACGCTTAAAATCGTTACTGACACCCTGAAAAAAGCCCTTGAATAGAGAGGACGGTAGAAATGGAATTAGGAAAAGCGGATGTGGATTCTGTAAAACTGTATAGAAGGAGATTTATTCCCGAGGAAACAGTTTTTCTTAAAAAAGATATTATCGTTAAATTCAGCGATGAGATAATTGTGACAAAATGGAGTGCAATAAAGCCCAGACCCGACTTTTCCTATGGTTGCTCTGTTTATTACCCGGGTAAGGGCTGGAAAATAAGTAAGTTTTATGACGAAAAAATGAACTTTATTTATTATTACTGCGATATTATAAACACGGAATATTTTCGACAAGAAAATGAAGTAATATTTTCCGACCTTTTGGTGGACGTTGTTGTTTTCCCTGACGGAAGTATCAGGGTTTTGGATTTGGACGAAATACCTGAGGCTCTGGATTTGGGACTGATTGACGTGGAAACTGCAAAATCTGCCCTGAGAAAGCTGCATGAGCTTCTAGCCATAATCTACAACGGAGAAATTGACTGCCTTTGCCGTCCTCTTAACGGGATTTTTGAAGGGTGAGTGTACATATGGATGCACCAGAAAGTAAAGGTGACAAGCCTAAAAATCCACATGCTGGTCATCGGAAGCGGGTTAGGGAAAGATATATAAAGAGTGGTCTTGACGCGTTTCAAGACCACGAGGCTTTGGAACTCCTTCTCTTTTACTCCATTCCAATGAGGGATACAAATGAAAAAGCACACGAAATGATAAGCAAATTCGGTTCTTTACATAATTTGATGGATTCGTCTGTTCTTGATATAGAAAGACTTTGCGGTTGCAGCGAATCTACGGCCATACTAATTAATTTAATCCCTGCTCTCTGGAAACGCTATGAAATGAGCAAATGGGAACCCCGTTGTCAGCTTGATAACTCTAAAAGAGCCGCTGAATATGCAATGAATCTTTTTATCGGCGAAAGGGTTGAGTGCTTTTATCTTATTTGTTTGGATAACCAGAATTGTTTGATTTATCCTGAGCTACTGACAAAGGGGACTGTTAACGAAGTTCATTTTTACGCCAAGGACATCGTTCAGGTGGCGCTTAAACACAACGCCGTTTCGGTTATAATAACCCATAACCATCCCAGCGGATATCTGAAACCGTCATTAGAGGATCATAACGCCACAGAGGCCATAAGGTCGGCTTTAGCAACAATCGGAGTTGACGTTATTGACCATATTGTTGTAGCTGGCAGCAAATATTTAAGTTTTTCAGAAAAAAAGCTTTATAATTTTGGCGGAAGATATTAGAGCCTT
>CAYLSP010000068.1:0-7315 GCA_964385935.1 uncultured Defluviitaleaceae bacterium | reverse complement strand
CAACTGTCCGCAACCTCTTCTGAAATAAACGATAAAACAGATACAAACGCTCAAAATAAAAAGAGATCAAATGAGCTTTCAGCCGAGATCATGGCTAACGCGGACAACGGAAACAAGGAAATGCGAGCCATGTTGATTGCAATGGAAGATATAAAGAGATCTTCGGACAACATTTCTAAGATAATTAAGGTTATTGAAGATATCGCTTCTCAGACAAATCTCCTTGCCCTTAACGCCGCTGTTGAAGCCGCAAGAGCAGGCGAACACGGCAGAGGATTTACAGTTGTTGCCAGCGAAGTCCGGGATCTTGCCAGCAAAAGTCAGAACGCGGCTAAAGAGACAACCGCGCTCATAGAAGATACTATAAGAAAAGTCAGTGAGGGCACTGGAATCGCAGAGAAAACAGCTGCGACTCTTGAAAACATTGTGAACGAAGTTACTCAGGTTTCTGCCATTATTAGCGAAATCTCACAGGCCTCAGAGGAACAGGTTTCTGCCATTAACCATGTAAACGAAGGTATAGCCCAAATATCAAGAGTTATACAGACCAACTCTTCAACTTCTGAACAGGGAGCTGCCGCATCAGAAGAACTTACAAGCCAGGCCGAAATGCTTAAAGGGCTTGTGGCTGGTATTAACCTAAAGAAAAGATAACTGATTAATACTGCTGTATTCTCATACAAAGAACCGTCATATCGTCACGCACTTTCCCGCAGGATGCCTTTTTCGCCCCTTCTACAATGAAGGCGGCGATTTCCTGCGGGTTTTGTGTATTCGCCTTCTCGAACATTTCAAGAATCCACCGTTCTTTGAAATAAAAGTTTGAGATTGCGTCCATTACGCCGTCTGTCGTCATTATTAAAAAGTCGCCGTCATTTAGCTTATGCTTTGCCGTTTCCATTGTTATATCGGATAAAATTCCAACGGGCAGGGACGAGGATTCGATGGTTTTTACGCCCTCATTTGTAATAATAAACGAACTGGACGCCCCTACTTTTGAAAATTCAGCTATTCCGTTTTCCAGTCCTATAACGGCTATGTCAAGGGTGCTGAAAGTCTCTGAATCAGAGTTTAAATAGAGTGCGGAGTTAATCATTTTTACTGCCATATCCATGTTAAAGCTGGTTTGGGAAAACTCCTCCAAAAGCTCAATTGCTTTTTGGCTTTGAGCGCGGGCTTTTTCCCCTGTTCCCATTCCGTCAGAAAGAGCCATTAAAAACCCGCCCTTTGGTATATTTAAAAATGAGAAGCTGTCGCCAGATATTTTTGAAGAGCTTTTTTTCGCCATTGCATAGCCATAATTTACCCTGAAACTCTCTTTTTGACAGAGACTTAGCCTACATTGTCTGATTCCGTTTTGGGTAGTGCAGATATTGCAGTCGTTGTCAAGCCGCTTCATTTTCAGGTTCAGAACTTCTTCAACAATAGGTATTATATAGTATTCACACTGAAAATTTTTCTTACAGGGCGTTAAGGTAATGTCTACGAAAGTCCCCGAAAGTCCGCTGCCCTGACCGGCAGTTCTTTTTTTATAGACAACAACATCGTTTGGAGCTAATTTCCGTTTTTCCAATAGAAGCCTTATTTTTGCCTCTTCTTCATAAAGAAATAAAAATTCGTTTGAAAGCTCGTCCGACACGGATTTTATCATTTCAGCTGCCCCAAAAAGCTGGAGGTTAACAAGAGATTTCGCTTCTTTTAGACGGTTTTGACATGCGGTTTCAAGTTTATGAGCCTCAAGCTGCGAATTTATGCAGTTTATCAGACTGTTTTTATCAATGCATTTCGTTTTCATTTCATAGGGCATATCCGATTGACTAACTTTTCCATCCTCATCGCATTTTTTTAAAAGCGCGACAAAATCCCTGTATGTATCATAGAAATTGTCTCTCCAACATTCATCAGATTTTTTGCAAACAGCACAGGTCTGTAATGTAATTTCATCAATAAGCCTTGTTATATGGCTCTTTTCTAAACCTTTTTGAATCTTATTATCCATAAATAAACCTGAAAGGCTCTGGAAAATATTTTCAAATGCTCTGAGTCGTTCAGCCGTGGCTTCTTTAATTGTATTCACATAACGGGCAGAGGCTTCCGGGGCGGCTCCGATTGGAACTCTGATTATTTTCGCACCGGGCTTTACAAAAATAATAAATGCTGCTAAAGCTATTATAACGGATACGAAAGTGCTAAGTGTAAGACCTTCTAATTTAAGCAAAAACAATAGCGGAAAAAACGTCGCAAAAAATCCAGCCACCATATAAATTTTCTTTGTGTGGTTAAGGCTTCCTGAGACCATGCCTGATGCGGCCAATATCAGCGTAAATTCAGGGCTTTCTAATCCCGTGAACTGCAAGACAAGACCAGTAAGAAGCCCTCCCGCACAGCCTGCGCCATAGCCGCCTCTCAGTGCGCATACAAGGACAAAAAGCGGCGCAAAAACCATTCGCATTGAGACAATGCCTATATGTATATCCGCGCTTCCGGCTATAATTCCCGCACCGATTATGGCTATTCCAATCATTTCCTCGGCATATCGAGCTTTTTCACCATGGTCGATGACCCCAAGCCCCTTCCCTATTATGAAGGTAAGCAGAGCCGCAAGCCCGCCTTCAAGTGCCGCCATTACAAGTAAAAATGCACTGAATCCATATGTAATAGAAAGAATTACTCCCGACAAAAATATTGAAGTTCCGCCAATTATAGGAAGCAAAAGGCTTTTATTTCTTACTCTGTTTTTCAAAGTGACACCCGATAAAAATAGTAAACCCAAGCACATATAATATTTTATTGAATATATGGAACTGAATTTTGTGACAAGTCCCAGTCCGGCAAACACCAGCGCCATATAAAAGCGAGGCCCAGAAAATAAAAATGTGGCTAGATATGCAATGACTATTGGGTTGATTGAGCCGAAAATCATTGCCCGCCCTATAAAAAATCCGCCCGCCGAGAAGGCAAGATCCCATAAATCCCTCTTTGTAATAACTACGGACGTTGTTGCAAGTTTAATTTGTTCCAACATTTTATCCATATTTTTACCCCTTTTGAAAAAGCTGTTTATGCGATATTATATATAAACATGCCTAAAATTTTTGTCGTTTTGTATTTTCTTCACCCCATTAAACTACACAAAATTTTTACAAATTTCTATTTATTACTACATTACTATATAACTTTATCAGTCCGCATTGCATAATAATTAAAAGTGGATTAAACTGTAGAGAGAATATAATACATTTAGGAACTGTCAATCAATGAACAATTCATTAAGGAGTGGATTTTTTGGATAGCTTAATAAACCGCGCCCTTGATTATCATAGAAAATATCTTGGGAAAATTGAAGTAAAAAGTAAATGCCCGGTAAATTCAAAAGACAATTTGTCCCTTGCATATTCCCCCGGAGTTGCCTATCCCTGTCTTGAAATAGAGAAAAACAGAAAATCTATATATGATTACACCGCAAAAAGCAACACCGTGGCTGTTGTCACAAACGGAACCGCCGTTTTGGGACTTGGAAGTCTTGGGGCGGCTCCCTCTCTTCCTGTCATGGAAGGAAAAGCCGTTTTGTTTAAAACTTTTGGCGGCGTTGACGCTTTTCCCATTTGCATAGATTCGGAAAATGTCGATGAGATTGTGAAAACCGTTAGCCTGATAACTTCTTCTTTTGGTGGCGTTAATCTTGAAGATATTAAAGCTCCTGAATGTTTTGAAGTCGAAGAAAAATTAAAAGCCGTTTCAGACATTCCCATATTTCATGATGACCAACACGGAACTGCTGTCGTATCTGCGGCCTGTATTATAAACGCCCTTAAAATAGTTAATAAAGAAATTTGCGATGTAAAAATAGTTATAAACGGTTCTGGCGCGGCCGGAATCGCAATCGCAAAGCTTTTCGCCTCTATGGGCTGCAAAAACTTAATACTTTGCGACACAAAGGGCGCAATTTATAACGGCTCGCCAAACTGCAACAACAAAATAAAGGTTGAAATGGCAGAAAAAACCAACCCTAATATGGAAAAGGGAACTTTGACGGACGTTATAAAAAATGCGGATATTTTCCTTGGGGTTTCGGCGGCGGATTGCCTGACTGTTGATATGGTTCGTTCCATGAAAAAAGATCCTATTATACTGGCTTTAGCCAATCCAAACCCCGAAATCAAACCTGAACTTGCTTCTGCCTCTGGCGCAAAAGTTTATTGCACAGGACGCTCTGATTATCCCAATCAGGTTAATAATGTTTTAGCTTTTCCAGGAATTTTCAGAGGCGCTCTTGACGTTAGGGCAAGGGAAATAAACGACGAAATGAAAATAGCCGCCGCTAACGCCATAGCTTCCCTTATTTCTGAGGACGAGCTAAGACCTGAATATGTAATTCCAGGACCTTTTGACAAACGGGTAGCCCCAAATGTAGCTAGGGCTGTGGCACAGGCGGCCATAGATACAGGAGTTAACAGAAATAATATGACTGCAGAACAGGTATACGAAAAGGCGTTAAATATAATATAATTTAGAAAGGAACTGATTTAGTTGAAGTACAATTTTGACAAGATTGTAAACAGAAGAGGTACAAGCTCTGTAAAATGGGATAGCATGAAATCGACTAACCCTGCAGCTGACGGTTGTCTGCCCTTTTGGATTGCCGATATGGATTTCCCATGCTCAGACGCCATTCAAAGCGCCCTTCATGAAACCGTTGACAGGGAGATTTACGGCTATAGCTTTTATAATGATGGCGAATATTTCCGCGCTGTTTGTGGCTGGTTTTTGCACCGTTTTGACTGGTATGTGGATTCTTCAGATATTTTTTATGCCCCCGGAGTTGTTCCCGCGCTGTCATTTTTAGTTGACATATTAACAAATGAAGGTGACGGAATAATTATTCAACAGCCCGTTTATACACCGTTTATGAACATCATAAAGGCACGAAACAGAAAAATCTCCAATAACCCTCTTAATTACAAAGACGGCGATTATGAAATTGATTTTGAGAAATTTGAAGAACTTGCAAAAATGCCCGAGAACAAGCTTTTTATTTTCTGTTCTCCTCATAACCCTGTAGGTAAAATTTGGTCTTTGAGTGAAATGCAAAGGCTTATTGAAATTTGCCAAAAATACGATTTATTTGTTATAGTTGATGAAATTCATCACGATTTTGTCCGCAAACCTTTTGTCCATGTCCCTGTGGCAAAGGTCTGCCCTCAGTATAAACACAAAATAATAACCTGCACCGCTCCAAGCAAAAGCTTTAATATAGCCGGACTTCAAGTCTCTAACATAATCATCCACAATGAAGATGTAAAGTCTAAATGGGTTCAATACGTCAACAAAACTCTTATGATTGAGAACCCCACGCCCTTTGGAATAGAGGCTTTAAAAGCCGCCTATTACGAATCAGAAAAATGGATTGACGAAGCAAATGATTATATAATGCAAAATTTTTATTTCATTGAGGATTATTTGAAAAATCACGCGCCTAAAGCCGTTTATAAACCTTCTAACGGAACATATTTGGCATGGGTTGATGTTCGCGCCTATATATATGACAACGCTTCCCTCTGCAAAGAACTTATTGAGGACAGAAAAGTTATGTTCAGCGACGGAGTGCCCTATGGTTTAGAGGAAGGACAGGGCTTTTTGAGAATAAATGCCGCCTGTAGCCGAGAACTTTTGGAACAGGGACTTGATCGTCTTGTTTCAGTGCTGAATCGCGTCAGAGAAGACGCAATTTATAGAGATTTTACATATTCCACTCCTTTTGAAAGCTTAAAAAAGTTCTCAGATATTATTAATGGAAACGAGAAAACATTTTTATTATTTTTAAGATATTTCGGCTGCACCATTTGCAAATATGAACTTATGATGCTTAAAAATAATATTGAAAAATTTGAAGAAGCAGGAATAAAGCCTGTTGTTGTTCTTCAAAGCTCTGTTGAAACTATGTTGGAAGATTCTGAAAAAGACGAATTTCCTTTTGAAATAATTTGTGACCCCGACGGAGAACTCTATAGCCTTTACAGTGTTTCGCCAGCAATTTCAAGTTCGCAGCTTTTCTGTCATCTGGTTATGGAGAAAATAGATAAAGCCAAAAAAGCAGGAATCGTACACGGAAAATATGAAGGTAACGAAATGCAGCTTCCCGCCTCTTTCCTGATAGATAAAAGCGGTAAAGTCCTTAAAGCGGTTTATAGCAAAAGCCTTGATATTTCAAAAAATTTGGAGAGCTTGGGGGTTGTATTGAATGAAAATTAAAAATGTATCCATTGTCTATTTCAGCCCTAACGGAACCGTTCGGGAAACTGCAAAAAATATTGGGGAAGGCTTTGGACTTCCTGTAAAAGAGTATGACTTAACGCCATTTGAAAACCGTTGGAAGGATTACATTTTTTCGGAAGAAGATTTAGTAGTTGTTGCTTTGCCTTCTTATGGCGGAAGACTTCCGGGAATTTGCCGTGAATTTTTCAGAGGCATAGCAGGAAACGGAGCTTTTTGCGTACCAGTGGTAGTTTTTGGTAACAGGGATTATGGTGACGCGCTTTTGGAGCTTAATATGTATTGCGAGAAAAAAGGTTTTAAAATCGCCGCTTCTGGGGCTTTTGTCGGTCAACATGCAATGATTCATGACCTTGCAGCCGGACGGCCTGATAATGAGGATAAAAATAATCATTTGGCTTTTTCTAAGCAGGTTGCCGAAAAAATTAATAAACTTGAAAACGCGTTAGAACTTAACAAGCTTAACATAAATGGCAATTTCCCCTTTGTTTCAATGATTATGGATTCTCCTGTTGTGCCCGAAAATATAAAAAGCGGGGCAGGAGTTATAAACGCGAAAGTCTGCCCTGTTTTGGCCATTGATCCCGATAATCCTGATAATGTTGACAAAATGCGATGTATACTCTGTTTCCGCTGTGTAAACATGTATCCTGAATACAGAGACGTTCCCGAATCTATGCGCCCATTGCTCATTATGGCTAAAATGTATTCTGAAAGGAAGCAGCCTGAAATATATATTTAATTATCACTTTAAAATGGGGGGATATTATGTTCATTGATTTGCATTGCGACACATTGAGTTATTTTGCCGACCCGGTAGTTGCTGTTATATATCCAAACATAGATCCAAAAGGCAGCACCCTTTTTGAAAATAAGGTTAATGTTGACTTAAAAAGAATGAGAAACGCCGGTCAGAAGGCTCAATTTTTTGCAATCTTTATGCCGCCACTTTATATATTAGAAGAAAGAGCGGCGGAGGGAAAACCTCCAATCGACGAGTTTGAATATATTAAAAAGCTTGCAGGATATTTGGAAGAGCAAT
>CAYLSP010000067.1:4139-7435 GCA_964385935.1 uncultured Defluviitaleaceae bacterium | reverse complement strand
GAGACAAAGATCTCCGGCAAGGTAGTTGTTGCTCCGGAATCTGAGGGACCTGGTAAGGTGATTGATATTATGGAAGCACTAAAAGCCAGTGTAGAAAAAGTTAAGAAAGAAAAAGAATTGGCGTGACATGTCTGAAAAACTAAATGCATACAGGAAAAAAAGAGATTTTGAAAAAACCCTTGAGCCGGAAGGTGAAGCGTCGGAATCACAAGGGTTTTTTCGGTTTGTAGTCCAGCACCATATGGCCCGCAGAGAACACTATGATTTCCGTCTTGAATGGAATGGCGTATTGCTCAGTTGGGCTATTCCCAAAGGCCCTTCCTATAACACGGGGGACAAGCGGCTGGCTGTTCAGGTGGAGGACCATCCTCTTGATTATCGAAATTTTGAGGGTATAATCCCCAAGGGAGAATACGGCGGTGGGACTGTCATGCTCTGGGATGAAGGAACATGGGAACCTTACGGCAATGTGGATAAAGGGCTTATCAATGGTTCTCTAAAATTTGAGTTAAAAGGTAAGAGACTCAAAGGAAAATGGGCGTTAATACGGTTGAAAGTAAAAGAAAACGAAACAAAAGTCAACTGGCTTCTACTTAAGGAACGGGATCAATATGCCAGCTCCGAAGATGTTATTTCGCAATTCACCACCAGCATACGCACGGGACGTACAATGGACGAAATTGAACAAGGTGGCGACGATAAAATGACGAAAAACCCGTTTAACAATACACCTGTTGAGCTTGCAAAGCTTGTGACCGGCGTCCCCAAAGATGAGAATTGGCTGTATGAGATAAAATACGACGGATATAGGATTGTCGCATACATCGAGGCAAACAATGTTCGACTTGTTAGCAGAAACGACAACGACTATACCGGTAAATTTCAAGGAATAGCCTCTGCCCTGACCGATTGGGCTGCTGGCAGGGCGATGATACTGGACGGGGAAATGGTAATTACCGATGAACATGGTAAAACCGATTTTCAGGCGCTACAAAACCATCTTCGCAATCCCAATGGCAAAAGACCCATTTACATTATTTTCGATCTATTGGCACTTGATGGGGCAGATTTACGAAGCTTTCCGTTGCTTGAACGGAAAGAAAAGCTTCAAACGCTAATGCTAGATGCTCCAAAAAGCCTTTACTACAGCAGTCATTTGGTCGGAAATGGCAAGGAAAGCTTTGATGCTGCTTGTGCTGGCAATCTTGAAGGAATCATAGGCAAGAAAGCTGATTCTGCTTATAGTGGAACACGAAATGGCGATTGGATCAAGCTCAAATGTGCCAAGAGACAAAAATTTGTGATTGGAGGTTTTACCCTTTCCGCCCAGAAGTTAAGCGGATTTAGTTCATTATTACTTGGCCTTTATGAAGGAGAGAATTTTATCTATGTTGGTAGAGTTGGTACGGGGTTTAATCAATTACAAATTAAAGAACTTGCTTCAAAATTTGAGGATATAATACGACACCAGCCTGCTTTTGCCGTTGCGCCTAAGCCAAGAGCAAATGAAACCATTACATGGCTTGAGCCTGAGTTGGTTGCCGAAGTGCAATTTACCGAATGGACAAATAGCAATCAGTTACGGCATCCAAGCTACAAAGGCTTGCGTCCGGAAATAAGTCCGAGGAATTTGCAAACTACTGAAAAGTCACATGATGATGAAACTCAACAAATTCAGCAGACTAGCAGTAGCGTGGTAATTGCGGGTATTCAAATATCAAATCCCGATAAAATTCTCTTTGATGACCCTGCAATCACCAAAGCGGATGTGGCTAGGTATTATGAGCAGGTGTCAAAGCGGATACTACCCTATATAAGCCACCGCATACTAAGTGTTGTGCGTTGTCCAAAAGGGTCTTGTGAGACATGCTTTTTTAAAAAGCATCCTGCCAAGGACAGTAAAAATATTATCCCAGTCTCTATCGCCAACAGTAGCGGAGATGATAAAATTTATTACTACATCGAGGACATAAAGGGACTCATCTCAGAAGTTCAGATGGGTACACTGGAATTTCACACCTGGGGAAGCTGTGTCCATGAGCTTGAAAAGCCTGACATGATGGTATTTGATCTGGATCCGGACGAAGACATGGACATTGATACAGTGCGTCAAGGAGTGAAAGACCTTAAAAGTATTCTGGACGAGCTGTCGCTAAATGCTTATCTCAAGACCAGCGGCGGTAAGGGGTATCATGTGGTGATTCCGTTAAAACCGTCCGTTTCATGGGATCGGTTCAATAACTTTGCCAAGCAAGTTGCACAGGTGATGGAGCAAAAATGGCCAGATCGCTACACCAGTAACGTAAGAAAACAAAAGCGAACAAACAAGATATTCATTGACTGGATTAGAAATGGCAGAGGTGCTACCAGTATTGCCCCTTATTCCTTAAGAGCAAGAAAGGGAGCTAAAGTATCTATGCCAATTTCATGGGCTGAACTAAATACGGTTGCCCCCGACGGTATTGGTTTGGCTGATGCAATTATGCGAACAAACCACAAAGACCCCTGGGAAGAATTTTTTAAAAATTCTCAAATACTTAAATGACATTGAGTAGCGTCGAAATCGATGATATCCCAATCGTAACCTTTACCCCTTGTGTTTTAAGTTCTGAGCAAATGGGCACAAAAAAGCTTGCTAGTTAGGCACTGGACAATCTAACTTTTTTATCACGAAACTTTTTCTATTCTTTTTGCTTGCCGTTATCAGAGGGCATACCGATTAGAAACCCAATACTACCGCAGATAATATCACGAAATAAGGACAGCGTGGTTAGAACCTTTGAATCAGCCGAAGAAAAGAATCTTGTGAATGCCATGACTAGGATTGTACAAAGACAAAGAGTGCCTATAATCTTTATCTGTAAGCAATTTTGAGGTACTCTTTCGCTGGACGGTTTGCTTTTGGGTTGTTCAGATAAATTATAATTATCATCTACTTTATCATTTGAAGGAATAAAGCTTATTTCTCTAATAGCAAAGTTTGAGCTGATAAAATACCCGAATATGGATGCAATGGTGGTACGAACAACAATGTCACAACCTCCGGCTACCTCTGGTGATGAGGTTGGAGTTCCAGAAAAAATAGTGGCCACAGCGTATATCATTAAAACTGCCATGATTACTATCAGGTATCGGTCCAAGAGCTTAACTCTCTTCCATTCTGCCCTTATCTTATCAAATTTCATAATAATACCACCCTATGTTTAACTACTATATTAATTATATGATTAGGGCCTACTACGTGTTATTTAATATTTTTTAGAACCGTCATTAATTGTCACTTGAAATTATAGCGA
>CAYLSP010000067.1:0-4129 GCA_964385935.1 uncultured Defluviitaleaceae bacterium | reverse complement strand
AATCTAGATTATTATTGAATCTGAAATTTATATATGGTTAATAGAAAAGAGGAAGAATTATGAATAAACAGGTTCCGGAAAACCCTGTATTAAAAAACCGGGATGACTTCACGCCCCTTGTTATAATTGCAGGGCTAATGGTGACAGTCTATCTCACAGCCAATATTATGGCGGTCAAGATCATAGACATATTTGGAATAGCTATGTTCGACGCCGGTACAATAACATTTCCGCTAGCCTACATGCTAGGGGACGTATTGACCGAAATTTGGGGTTTTAAGGTAGCCAGAAAAGTTATTTGGCTGACTTTTTTTTGCAATATTATATTAGTAAGTTCCACCGCTCTGGGAGTTATATTTCACTCTCCTGATTATATGAAAGAAACTGCCGACGCATACGCAATAGTATTCACCTATGTTCCGCGAATAGTATTTGCCTCGCTTCTGGGTTTTTTAGGTGGCGAATTGTCTAATGCGTTTCTTATGGAAAAAATAAAAAATTTCACAAAGGGTAAGTATTTATGGATAAGAACCATAGGAAGCTCAGCTATAGGATATATTTTTGATACAGTATTATTTGTTTTAATAGCATTCGCAGGTACTGTCAAATTTTCAGATCTTCTGTTTATGATTTTTGCGCAATATGCCGCTAAGCTTTTAATTGAAGCTCTCTGCGGTACGCCTTTGGCCTATGCCGCCATAGCTTTTATTAGATCGCGGGTGAACCATAGATGAACAGATACGCTAAAATAACCGAAAAATTCCCCCGGGAGTTTCTGCTTTTGAAGGGCACGGGCTGTTTTCATAAAAAATGCCTTTTTTGCGATTATTATCTGGATGCGGATTCCCATCCCTTTGATTTAAACCGTGAAATTCTGGACATGGTTACGGGGGAGTTCGGAACGCTTGATATAATAAATTCTGGCTCTGTACACGAGTTCGACCAAGAAACGCTTTGTTATATCCAAAAGATTGTCATTGAAAAGAAAATAAGTACGTTATGGTTCGAGGCACATTTTGCATATCACCGTCGCCTTTTTGAAATACGCCAACTTTTCCCTAATACAAATATAAAATTCAGAAGTGGGATTGAAAGCTTTGACCATTCCTTCAGGCTTAAAATGAATAAGGGTATTCCTGATGTTTCCCCTAAAGAAATCAGGCGGCATTTTGACGGCATTTGTCTTCTTGTGGGCGTAGACGGACAGACAAAAGAAATTGTAGAGCGAGATATTTACATAGCGGCGGATTTGTTTGAATATTTCAGCGTCAATATTTTTTGTGAAAACACTACTTCTTTAAAAAGAGACAAGCCGCTTATAGATTGGTTTATAAAGGAAGTTTATCCTGTAATTAAAGGCTTTAAAAACTGTGAGGTTTTAATTGACAACACGGATTTAGGCGTTGGCTGATTTTTCTTACCAGAAAATTACTTTCAATTTACTAAACCCTGATTTTTGTTTTTTCTCATCTGTTTTAATATAGTTTCGTGGTTACAACAGCCGCAATATTAATTCAGGAGGAAAAATATGTTTAATAGGAAAAGAATAATCAGTGTAGTGATGGCCGGAACTATGGCTCTTGGTATGATGTTTTCATCAGTAACAGTAAACGCAGCAAGCACAAAAAACTACATAATCACGAGTCCTTATGAAAATGTTAATTGGGCAACTTTTGGTCAGTACAAGGCAGGTCTTCACGCACATTCAACAAATTCGGACGGCGGCAATCTTACAAAGGATATGGTTGAGGATCATTATAAAAAAGGTTATGACATTCTTGCAATGACAGACCATAACTATACTACAACGAGTTGGGATAAAGTAGCAAAAGGCGCCATGACACCTGAAAGAGTTGCTGAAATTGAAGCAGGCGTTGGCCGTGACGGAAGAGGCATGATTCATCTTGATAACACAAATGAACAATCAGTAAAAGACCACATTAACTCTTTCTTTATAGATTTTAACAATCAAAGTGGCGCAACAATGAGAAGCACTCTCAAGACAGTTGAAGATGGCGGCGGTATTACTCACATCAATCACCCGGGACGCTATACAGGCGGATCAAGTTCAAACCTTGTAACAGGCGCGGCTGCTTCAAATAATCCGACGCAAATCAAAAAATATGTTGACCTGTATAAAGAATTTAATTCCTGTGTAGGAATGGAAATTATCAATAAAATGGATAACGAATCCAGATCAGACAGAATTTTGTGGGACAATAATTTGAAAGAAATGATGCCGGAAGGCAGATTCGTATTCGGCTTCTCAAACGATGATACACACTCGCTTGATTCTACTGGATACGCCTTTAACATTATGCTTATGCCTGAACTTACACAGAAAGCTACAAGAACGGCTATGGAAACAGGCGCTTTCTACGCAGTAAGCCGTATTGACCGCCGTGAAAACATTAATGCTACTTTGCCGGGCGGCGGCTCAACTCCCGGAAACGGAACATCAGCTACATTATTTATGCTTCAACAGTCAACTCCAAGTATATCTAACATAATAGTTGACCAGAAAGCCGACACAATTACAATTTCAGGTGCTGATTACGACACAATTGAATGGATTGCAGACGGCGTTAAGATTGCAACCGGCGAAACTCTCCGCCTTAATGATTATGAAGACAAGATCAATTCCTATGTACGCGCTCAGTTAAAGAGCAGTACAGGTATCGCTTTTACACAGCCTTTTGGAGTAAAAGAGGCAGCTAATGAATTAAACCTTTCTACAGATGCTCATCTTGTAAAAAAAGGCAACTATTTCAACGTAATGCCAAGCTTTGACTATTCAGTTAACAGTAATGCCGCAACATTAGAGTTTTCCTTCGACAGCACTAAATTTGAGTATAGGGGATTCACCTCCGCTGAGGGAGTAAGCCTTCTTAACTCAGAAACTGGCGTAAACAGCCTCAAACTGACTGTCATGGTGGAAGATTACAGCACAAAAGACTATGGCAAAGTGCTTTTCTCAGCTAAAGAAGATGTTGATTTAGAAAACACTGACAACACAATTGAAGTTAAAGCTACATATGTAGTTAAAGCCGATGACGACACTAAAACCATTGAAACCGCTACAGCCTCTACAACATTCACATCAGTCGGAGATCTTTCTGGAGACGTTAACCACGACGGTAAAGTAAACCTGCTTGATTTATCGGATATCATCGACGTATTCGGAATAACTTCATCTGATTCACGCTGGAGCACATACAGATTCTTTGACTTAAACGGCAACGGTACTATTGATATTCAGGACATATCTGAAATCGCTAAATTGATAAAATAACATCAGCTTCCCGTAGACTGTACTAATAAAAGTTGCTGCATAGGACATCTGGTTCTATGCAGTGGCTTTTTTATTCTTCTAGGGCTTTTTCATGCTAATGAAATGGCAAGATTTACCTTCCCCCCTACAGCAAACGCTGTAGGTTTTTTTAGGAACGCCCTTCTTGACTTTTGATTACAGATAGTATACCATTACGACACTGTGTATAGAGTGTTAAAGTGTTTAGTTTAAGAAGTAGAAAAAGGATTTGATTTTATGGACAACATTCAGTGGTATCCCGGCCATATGGCAAAAACAAGGAAGCTTATACTGGAAAACATGAAAATTGTGGATGTGGTAATTGAGCTTCTAGATGCCAGAATTCCTTTTTCCAGTAAAAATCCTGACATAGATGCATTTTCAAAGGGAAAGCGGAAAATTGTGTTATTGAACAAATCCGATTTAGCTGATGAACAGGCAAATAAACTATGGCAAGATTATTATGAAAAGGCTGGAAATAAGGTTATTTTGGGAAACAGCCTGAAAGGCGTGGGAATTGATAAGCTGACGAGCCGTTCTCATGAGCTTATGGATGAAAAAATAAAGCGCCAAAGAGAAAGAGGTCGGATGTTCATCCCCATCAGAGCCATGATAGTGGGAATTCCAACTGTGGGAAAATCCACGCTTATAAACAAATGGGTGGGGAAATCCGTTGCGAAGGCTTCAGATAAACCAGGCGTAACGAGAGGCAAGCAATGGATAAAAATAAAACAGGATTTTGAACTTTTGGATATGCCAGGTATTCTGTGGCCGCGTTTTGACAATGAAAGAGTCGGGCTTAATTTAGCTTTTACTGGA
>CAYLSP010000066.1:0-7442 GCA_964385935.1 uncultured Defluviitaleaceae bacterium | reverse complement strand
ATAGCATCACAGCAAATGGACATTGCTTTAAGCTCTTCCCTTTTATCAAACGCTTTTAAGTCATTTACATAGTCTATTTTTTCTAATTCTTCTTCAATTCTCTTTTTAAAGTCAAGAAATCCATTTTTATAAAGCTTTCCATCGCCAACTGTATGACCGGGAGCTCTTTGCTCCATAAATTCTGTGAAAATACCTGCCTCGTAGCATTTTACCCATTCATCAGAGACGTTTTCAAGAATTTTGTCTCTGATAGATTTGCCCTTCCAATAAGGAATAATGACTTCTTCCTGAGCTTTCAAAGTTTCCTCGTCAACACGGAAAAACACCTTATCTCTGCTGTTAATAACCTTAAAGTCCTCAACTGTGTGACAGCAAAGCTCCGGATAAGTTGGAGCAGCTTTAGCTTTATGCCCTTTTTCGCCAACAATCAGCTCTCCGTCATAAATAACAACGGTTTTTCTTTCGCAAATCGCTTTAAAGGAAAGAGCTCTTAAAACAGGAAGCGACACTTTTCCCTCATATTCTTTATAAACGTCAGTGAGAATCAGGGCGCGTTCAATTGACAAAGTAGGTACAGTTTCAAGACTCTGTTGCCTTAATTTTTTAACTCTTTCATTCATAAAATCAACCCCCTATTTTCGTTTTAAATTTTGAGCCAAAGAGCCTTAAAAGTTCGCCCATATTAGGGCTTTCATCGCTAGGCAAATCGCCCAGCAAATATTCCTTTTCAAGCCTTTTATATTTTTCTGATTGTATGTTATGATATGGTAATAAATGCACTGTTTCCACATTTCTAAAGTCCTTAATAAAGTCGAAGATTCTGCTCATTTCTTCCAAATCGTCGTTAACAGTTGGGATAACAGGTATTCTCATATATATTTTTGCTTTTGTTTTTGAAAGACGAGACAAATTTTCCAAAATCACCTCGTTTGAAACCCCGCAATATTTTTCATGCTTTTCTTTCGTAATAAATTTAATATCATAGAGGAAAGCCTTAGCTTTTTCGGCAACTTTTAAAAATGTTTTAGTTTCGCAAAATCCAGATGTATCAACCGCAGTATGTATGTAATTTTTTGAACATTTATCTAGCATTTCCATTAGAAATTCAGGCTGATAAAGGGGTTCGCCGCCGGAAAATGTAACTCCGCCGCCGGATTGTTCATGAAAAAGTAAATCCTTTTTAATTTCTTTCAAAAGTTCTTCTGTAGTAATTTCGTAGCCAATGGTTTCTCTAGCTCCTGTTGGACAATCGTGACAGTTCCCGCATTTTATGCATTTATCAGGGTAAAAAATCTGTTGTGGCTCACCGCTCAGGCTTTCTGGATTATGACACCACATACAATTTAACGGACAGCCCTTAAAAAAAACAGTTGTGCGGATTCCGGGGCCGTCATGAATCGAGTATCTCATTATATTGAAAACCATTGCCTTTTTCATGCTGATCCTCCGCTTAAATGATAAACATTATCATCTTATAATTATTATTATACACCCTTATTTTAAGAAAATCAATCATTTATTAGTACGGTTGCAATTAAATTTTAGTCCCGAAGAAATAGCCTTTTCTCCGCAAGCTTTTTTACAATCCAAACATCTGATACATTCAGGAGAATCAGGATTTTTCAAAACATTAACTCCCATTTTACAGGCTCTGACGCATTTTTGACAGCCGATACACTTATTTCCGTCAACTGACAGATGGTAAATACTGATTTTATTAAACAGTGCATAAAAAGCTCCTAGAGGGCACAGATATTTGCAGAAAAATCTAAATACAAAAATAGATAATGCAACAATAATTATTAAAATTGAAATTTTTAGAGTAAATAATGAGCCTATAGCCTGTCTAAGGTCAGCGTTCACTGTTAAAAGTGGAAGCCCCCCGAAAAACGTCCCTGATGGGCATACGTACTGACAAAAAAAAGGCTTTGCAACGCCAAAATCATTCGTTAGGAATATTGGGAACAAAATAACAAAAAACAGCAAAATGGCGTATTTTACAAAGGTCATGGGTTTGTGAATTTTCTTTTTAATTTTCAGTTTTTTTACTGGTATTTTATGTAACAAATCCTGAAAAAAGCCGAAGGGGCAGAGCCAGCCGCATATAAAACGCCCCAACACAACCCCGAAAAGCACCATAATCCCAAAAACATAAAAAGTAAAGCTGTATTTACGAGAGCCGAGAACCGCCTGAACAGAGCCAATGGGACATGAAGATAATGCGCCGGGACAGGAATAGCAATTAAGTCCCGGCACGCATCCGTATTTTGTAGCTCCTTTAAATATTTTCCCTGTAAAAAACCCCGTAATACTGCCGTTTGTTATGAAAGCGTATATAAGCTGGAATATGTTTCTTTTATCCATTGAATCATCCTATCCCTATGCATTCAAGGCAGATGTTAGCGGCTTTTGTAAAGACTGTCTTGGCCTCGCCGCGATACACTCCATATACAATAGACAGAATGCATATAGCAATTATTCCAATTTGTATAAATTTCTTTTTCATATGATTTCTCATTTCGCAAGTTTTTCATTTATAATATCCAAATATGACTGAACAATATCTCCTCTAGGGACGCCTACTTCCATTTCGCCAACTATTTGTCCGTTTGCATTTACAAAAACTGTGGTTGGGATAGCCGTTACGTACTCGTCCATAAAGCCGTATAAATTCACATCGGGGAAAAGGGTTTTAAACTCAGCCTCTGAATCAGAAAGTATCTGCAACGCATCATTATAGGCTTCATCCGAATCGGCTGCATCGCTGCAAACCGTAATTATATTGGCGTTTTCCGGCAGAGCCTTATAAACTTCCGCTATATATGGCATTTCATAGACGCATGGACCGCACCATGTAGCCCAAAAATTTACCATTGTGATTTCATAACCGCTAAAAATGCTTGAGTCAACATCGTTATAATCCAAATCAGTTGTTTCAAAGGATAGTTTTTTAGCGCTCAGGGGCACTGGTATAACTCTTGCCTTATTGTTGGCCTCTTCAACCGACTGTTCTGTATCCTTAGGCTCAACGTTTGTTGGTTCAGTTGGTTCAGCTGGCTCGGTTTCTTCTGTTTTAGTGGTCTCAGTTTCCTTAGCCTTTATACTTTCCGTAGCCACCGGTGTTGTCTGATCTCCGTTTATAGGTGAGACCGAAGGGGCCGGTGCTTTAAAAACTATGCCGCAACCTGATATTAATGTCACGCAAAATAGCACAGCTAATAATTTTTTCATTGATACCCTCCTTAATTTGTCGTTGTCATCATTTAGCGTTATTTAGTAGCGAAATAAGGTCTTCTTTGCTGAAATTATATGTTTTATCGCAGAAATGACATTTTATTTCCGCACTTTCGTCCTCGTTAATAATATTCTCTATTTCTTCCTTACCTATGCTGATTATGGCTTTCTCCACTCTTGAAACATTGCAGTCGCAACGGTATGAACAGGCTGACTGAGATATTTCGTCAATGGCTATTTCCTCGCAGAGAAAATCCAGAATGTCTTTTGTCGTCATGCCAGACTCGAACATTTCAGTTATGCTTTTAGTTTCTTCAATTTTTTTCTCAAATTTTGAAATAATGTCTTCGTCCGCGTCGGGCAAAAGCTGAATAATGAAGCCGCCTGACTGTTTTATTGAATAGTCCCTGTCAACTAAAACACCGAGAGAAACAACTGTAGGTGTTTGCTCTGATTTAGCGAAATAATAGGCGATGTCTTCCGCGACTTCGCCCGAAACTATGGGGATTTTTCCGATATAAGGCTCTTTAAGCCCTAAATCCTTTATTACTGTTAACTCTCCTTGCCCAATTGAGCCGGAAACGTCAAGCTTTCCATTGGATTTTAATGGTAGATCCACAACAGGATTTACGGGATAGCCTTTTACATGACCGCAGCTGTTGGCAGTTGTCAATATGCCAGAGACAGGCCCGTCGCATTTTATTTGAACCGTTAGAAGGTCTTCCTCATTTTTTTGCATTTGACCCATAATTAAAGAAGCCGTTAAAAGCCGCCCGAAAGCCGCCGAAATCACAGGGCTTGTGTTATGAAAACCTCTTGCAGTTTCAACAGTCTGCTTCGTTTTTGCAACAAAGATTCTTGCCGCACCACCTCCAACGGTGGCTCTTAATATGTGGTCGTTTTCAAATTCTGTCATTTTACAATGTCCCTCCAGTTAAGGTCCCCTCTATCAAGAGCCAGAAGAAGCGCCTCCGCCGTGGCCAAGTTAGTTGCCAGCGGGATGTTATGCATATCGCAAAGCCGCATTGCTGAATTGGCATGAGGCTCATAGTCCTTTGGTGATAACGGGTCGCTCAATAAAATAACAAGATCCATTTCATTATGAGAAATTTGAGCCCCAAGCTGCTGTTCACCGCCCAAATGCCCTGCCAGATATTTGTGAACCTGAAGGCCGGTACTTTCTTCGATAAGCCTTCCTGTGGTTCCTGTAGAATAAAGGTTATGTTTCGATAAAATATATCTGTAAGCAATGCATAAGTTTTCCATTAGTATCTTTTTGTTATCATGCGCCACAAGAGCTACATTCATAAAATACACCTCCATTCGTGGTTATATTACTTCTAAAACAAATATTCTAATCACCAAACATTGACTTTTGCTTAGTCATTCTAACATTTATGCAAAGGCCGATGAGGCTCATATTTATCCACATTGTACTCCCGCCTGATGAGAGGAACGGATAGGCCATGCCCGTGTTTGGTAAAAGCCCCGTGTTAACACCCACGTTAACAATAACCTGAAAGGCAAATATACAGGCCACTCCCCCAGAAATAAGCCTACCTATAAATATATCAGATTTCATAGAAATAATCAAACATTTTAAAATAATAAACAGGCTGATTCCAAGAACTGCCACACAGCCTACAAACCCAAATTCAGCGCCTAATATTGCAAAAATAAAGTCGTTCGATGCTTCATATACAACAGTTGTATTATTATACAAACCTTTTCCAGTTATCCCGCCTGAGCCAATGGCAAAAATTGCCTGTTCTGTCTGGCTCGCGTCCTCCGCAAGCTCTGGGTTTAAATATGGCATTATCCTGTCTTCAATCTGATATTTTGTAAATATTTTTGATATCAAAACAGGATTTTCTGAATTAATATCATAATACAGAAATCCCCCGGCCAGAACTGCCACAACTGCGCCTGTTATAATATATTTATAGCTTATTTTGCCAATAAAAAGCATTGTTACAAGAATTACAATACTGACAAGAGCTGCCGAAAGAGACGGCTGCATGGCAATTAGCAAAAACGGAACGACACCAGTTGCAGTTATAAGGCACAGTATCCAAAAACTATTTATCCTATCCTGGAATTTATCAATAAGCGTAGCCAAAAAAATCAGAAGAAATATTTTATTAAATTCAGAGGGCATGATGCCCACTATATCGCCTATTCGGATTTCTCTGACCCATGCGTCCCCTGTTACCTTTTTTATAACAAGGGTTGCAACAATAAGAAGTATGTCGAGAACGTAAATCGGTATATAAAATTTACAGATAAAGCGGAAATCAACAAAAGAAGCTAGCGCCATTATGCCGATTCCTGTTATGAACCAGATTATCTGTGAAATAAATGTTTTATCAAAATTCCCCTGACCAACTCCCGTGGCGCTTCCTATTAAAATTATGCCTAAAATGCTCAGCGCCGCAACGGCAGCAAAAAGTGTATAATCAAATTTTCTGAATTCTCGCTTATACATCTGAACCCGCTTTCTATAATGGCTTATCTGACTTTTCTAAGGCTTTTAATTGGTATGTTTGCATATAAAACGGGCAGGCTTCCGTCTTCCTTGGGAGTTTGCGTTATCTGAATATCCAGATTATCTTCGTCAATATCCACATAATTGGAAATAACCTTTAAAATATCGGTCTTCATCATTTCCATCATCTGAGGCGAACAGTTTATTCTATCCTGAACAAGAACAAATTTAAGCCGGGATTTCGCAACGTCCTTAGACGGCTGCTCTCTTCTGAAAAAACTTAACAAATCCATTTGCTCACCTTCCCAATCTTTAAAACGTTTTTATGTACGATTAGTTGCTTGCTTTAGTTACTTCCTTTGAAAAATTTTTTGATTTTGCTTAAAACAGTGTTATTTTCAGTTAAATCCATAAGGGGCACTTCTTCACCCATAAGTCTTCTTGCAATGTTTTTAAATGCCGCGCCGGCTCTTGAATTTGTGTCAGTAACGGCGGGTTCACCCCTGTTCGTTGAAACAACTATTGCCTCGTCGTCGGGAACAACTCCTAAAACTCCTATTGCCAAAGTGTCCGTAATATCATCAAGGGCAAGCATGTCCCCTCTTTGAACCATGTTCATTCTGATTCTGTTAAGCACAAGCTTTATGTTTGTGATTTCAGAAGCCTCTAAAAGACCGATAATACGGTCAGCATCACGAACGGCTGATACTTCTGGTGTTGTTACAACAACAGCTCTGTCGGCTCCGGCAACGGCGTTTTTAAATCCCTGTTCGATACCTGCCGGACAGTCTATGATAACAAAGTCAAATTCTTCTCTTAGGCTTTTGCAAAGTTCCTCCATTTGTTCGGGGTTAACGGCATTTTTATCCTTTGTTTGAGCCGCCGGCAAAAGACATAAATTAGCAAAGCGCTTGTCCTTTATTAAAGCCTGTTTTAAACGGCAGTTCCCCTCTATTACATCAACAATATCGTACACAATCCGATTTTCAAGCCCCATAACAACGTCAAGATTTCTAAGTCCGATATCGGCATCAACCAAAACAACTTTTTGACCTAACAGCGCAAGCGCAGTACCAATATTAGCAGACGATGTGGTTTTTCCAACGCCGCCTTTTCCGGATGTAATTACAACTACTTCTCCCATGTAAATCCCCCCATATGTCTATTATAACAACTCTGTTGTAATTTCTACAACTATAATATCAGATTTTATCTAAAAAAATATCTAGTTTTTTCGACAATTCATTCCATTTTCTGCAAAGGCTCAATAAAAATCTTCTTTCCTTCAATGTATGCAATAGTCGGGAACATATCTTTTTTCTTTATTTCCTCCGGCGGAAGAACTGTGTAAATATCGGCTATTCTAAGTTGAACGGGGCGAAGGCTAAGCGCGGACACAAAGCTGTTATAGTCCCCATTGCAACCCGCATGAACAAGTCCCTTAACCGTTCCCATAACGACTATGTTATAAGCGGCATAAACTTCCGCTCCCGGGTTAACGTCCCCGATTATAACAACGCTTCCATCAAACTTTATGGACTGCCCCGATCTCAGTGAGCCGTTGTGATAATATGTCATGTTTTTTTCGCACGCGCCGTTAGTCATGGAGAAATCCACCTCCTGAGAAGGTCTTTGTGTGTTGTATTCAATATCTTCCCCTCCGCTAACATAGGATATATCAAGATATGACGACCGTTTTATAATGTCCAGAAGTTCCGTTTCT
>CAYLSP010000065.1:0-7447 GCA_964385935.1 uncultured Defluviitaleaceae bacterium | reverse complement strand
CCGCCTGACTGAATTTTTATGAAATTTCTCCAAAATTCTACCTGACCTCTTCTGAATATTCAATATAAACCCGTTTAACAAGGTTATTTACATATTCATTAGCCCTTAAAAACGAATCTAGCATAGGCAGATTTATTTTAGCCGAATATTGTTTTGGCGCCCTTTTTCTAGCTTCTTTAATTTTTATCGGGACACTCAATTCAACATAATCCCGTTTAAACTGAGCAATAAAGTTATTTCTGAGTTCTTCCCCCGCCTGCCGTCTCATTTCATTTATTTGTGTCATATTAATATATACGTCTTGTTCCATATCAATTACTAAATCTGACAAAACAAAAGGGGTTTGCCCCATCTTTTTCACTTGTTCTTCCAGTCTCTTTTCATCAATAGGTGCTTTTTCAGCCGCTTCGCAGGGAGTTTCGCTGAATGACTGTGACTCTGCCGTTTTTGAAAGGGCCTTCAAACCAAGAGAAAGACAGGCTTTTTCGCCTTTTCTAAGGGTGACTTTACCCGAAATCGGCAGTTTCCTTGTATTTTTCTCAAAATCCCTCTTTAAATCGTCCATTAAAGCCTTGTCAAATGATTTATATATCATGTCGCCGGTTTTTATGTCGCCCTCTACTCTGATTTGTATTTTGTCCCCGGCCTTGGATTTCTTGTTTAAATAAGTTCCAACACTTCCCGAATTAGTTTCAAAATAAATACCATCTCCGGCGATTGCGTCCTGTTCGGTTTTTATATCACAGAATCCGTTTGAATAACGCAAAGCCCGTCCAAAATAAACGCCCTGAGGCTTTGGTGAATCAAAGCTCATCATGTCGCCGCCGCTGTAGTTTTCAAAATATCCTTCTGTGAACTTCCCGCCGCGGTTAAAAACCTGATAAAGAGCCTTTTGTGAGGATTCAGAAACTTTTCCTGAGTCAATTGCTTCTCTATACGCCCGAACAGCGGCATAGACATATTCAGGACTTTTCATGCGTCCTTCAATCTTTAATGAGCAAACGCCTGATGCAACAATTTTATCAAGAATGGGCAAACTACATAAATCTCTTGTTGACAAAAGGTGACCAGAAGTCTTTTTTTCGCCGTCCTTTTCAAGAGAATAGCGAAGACGGCAGGGTTGTGCGCAATCGCCCCTGTTTCCGCTACGTCCGCCTAAAAACGAACTCATAAAGCATTGTCCCGAATAACAGACGCAAAGAGCGCCGTGAACAAAAACCTCGATTTCAACACGATCTTTAAGCTTTTCGCATATTTCTGAAATATCGCAAAGGGGAAGTTCCCGGCTTAATACAATCCTTGAAAAACCCGCGTCTGCTAAAAATTCTGCATCATAAAGGCTATGAGCCGTCATTTGCGTGCTGGCGTGCAATTTTATTTCCGGTATGTGTTCCTTTATATAGCTTGCACAGCCAATATCCTGAAAAATGAATGCGTCCGCACCGTAGGAGTGCAGCCTTGACACAAAATCCAAGAGGGGCTTTATTTCGTCATTTCTATAAACCGTATTCACAGTTATATAAACTTTAACTCCTCTTTCATGGCAAAAATCAATAGCCTGTTCAATTTCTTCGTCATGGAAGTTATCCGCAAGATTTCTAGCTCCAAAATTTTTCCCGCCGAAATAAACTGCATCGGCTTTTGCTTCAACTGCCGCAATCAGAGCGTCTTTACTTCCCGCTGGAGCCAAAAGTTCTGGTTTTCTCAATACAATCACCAATCTATTTAAAATTTTCTATATATTCATTAAACTCTTTTTGCAGTGCTGAAAAAGCTTTTTGTGTAGATTCCAATTCCCTTTTCAAATTTGATTTTTCCCGATTGTCTCTTTCAAATTCATTTTGGGCAGTAATAAATTTTCGCTCAGCTTCGTCTGCCTTTTGCTTTTCACCTTTTAAATCCATTTTATATTTTTCAATCTCCTGATTAAACCCCGCTTCTTTCACAGCTAATTCTCTTCTTAATTTAAAAAGCTCGTCCGAAATCACAACACCTGCCAAAGCAAGTCTTTGTGAAAGGTCGATTCCCTGAGAAGGCTTTTTTTCAAACTGCCCTTTAAATATTGATTCAAAATATTGAGCAATTTCTTCAATATACGAAGCGTCTTCAGTTGTTAAAATTTTAAGCGGAACGCCGCAGACATCAATTTCTATTTTATTTTTCCCGCTAATAGGGTCTTTTATTGGATCTTTCATGAAACCACCTTTTTCTATTGGCATTTTGTCCAGTATAACACATTCCCTAAATTTTCTAAAGGGAAAATGGTTTTTTTCATTAGAAATTGAAATAATAACTATGAAATCTTTATAATACAATAATATGGAGGTAATGGAATGATAAAAAAACCAATGAAAATATTTATATGCTTTTTAATGAGCATAATGTTTTTTGCCGTTCCCGTTTATGCCAAAACGGACACGTATACTGTTCAGAAAGGAGATACCTTATGGAAAATTTCTTTAAGGTACAAGGTCGGGTTATCGGAAATAATTTCCGCAAACCCTCAGTTTGACGACCCAAACCTTATCTATCCCGGCGACAAGGTATATGTACCCCTTGACGACCCCGGAACAGTCAGCATTGAAGAACAGGTGGTTACTCTCGTTAACAAGGAGAGGGTATCCAGAGGATTAAAGCCACTTACAATCAACTGGGAATTGGCTAGGGTAGCTCGCTACAAGTCCAATGACATGAGAGACAAAGGTTATTTCTCACACACATCCCCGACTTATGGAACACCTTTTGATATGCTTAAAAAATTCAATATACCTTATCAGACAGCAGGCGAAAACATTGCCAAGGGCCAAAAAACAGCTCAGGCTGTAGTTAACTCTTGGATGAACTCAGAAGGACACAGAAAAAACATTCTTAGCCCAAATTATACTGAAATAGGAGTTGGCTACTCCCAAGGAAACGGCACAACTTACTGGACACAACTTTTTATTAAACCTTAACATAATCACAATAACACATAATAAGGACTGCCCATCACAAGGACAGTCCTTATTATTTTATATTATTTTTCCTGACATTCTATATGCCATTAAAACAGCCTGTTCCCGCGTAGTATTGGCATATCCTTCTTGCTCATGGGCAGCGGTAATGTTTTTAGCCCCAAAAATGTTGTTGCCAAAACCTGAAATGATTCCTTTTGATACCATGAAATAGACCGACTGCTTTGCCCAATCAGAAATATTTTCGTCATCAGAAAACTTCTCCGACATAGTGTATTCAAGGGCATAATTTACGTCCGTTGCAAGAGTCCATTTTGGAAATGAGACTTTTTTAACCACTCTGGTCAGCATGGCGGCGGCCTGTTCCCGATTCAGGAGAGATTCAGGTTCAAAAACATCATCCGAAATCCCAGCCACAAATCCAGCCCTATACGCTTTTAAAACTTCCGAATCTTGCGTGTCATTAAAGGGATTTACATCGGCTGCTTCAAGCGTCGTATTTCCAAGCTTTTCATAAGCTTTAACGCATATTGCGGCAAATTCGGCTCTAGTTATCGGTTTAGTAAAATCTGAGCCGTTAAGAACTTCTGGAATAAGCTCCATTTCACAAGCCTTTTTAAGCTCGTCCAAAGCCCACTCAGATGCATTAGACCAAAGGGGTTTAATTATCTGAGGGGTTTCAAATAGTTCCGGCTCATTTGCTTTTGAAATGATGTTTGAAAAAGGACCGAAAATAACTCCTTCTTTCCCCCTTGGAGGATAATTAGATTGTTCAAATTCATATCTTAATTTAACTTCAAATTCTACTTTGTCGATTTCATCAGATCCAAAGAAATCGCTTGCATCCACTCTGAATTTTTCGGAAAAACCTTCAATCCCTCTCTTTGATACCCATTCTCCACCACCCATTTTCACCCACATATTAACTTTTAATTGGGATTTTGTTACGCTAATTAATTCGTTAATATCCTCATGAACGGGTTCGGCAGTGCAATCAAAATAAGATTTCCCATCATCTGATTTTCTTAGTTCAGCCGTTTTAATCACTGGCGCGTGATCAATAAGGGACACAGGGTCTAATATTCTTAGTTGGTTATTATAAGAAACCTCTGCCCATTTAGAAAAATTAAGTTCTGGATAATAATACTTTTCTACTCCCTCAAACATAACGATTACATTCTTTGTAACTATTTGACGTATGCGAAAACGAATCGTATGACTATCAAAAAAACTTTCTTCAGGCATCCTGTCTTCAGGGAAAACATCCTTTAAATCTTTTCCATATAGACGGAAATTAATTGTATTTACACCATTTCCTAATGTATCATCCGCGATGTTTTTATCTATGTTAGAGTCTAAAGAAGAACCTGATTGCCAACCGCCACCATCTAATTTATAATCATATTGAATTTCGCACGTAACATTATAAATTTTTTTCACATCATCTGATATTGTACACTCTAACTCAAAATAGCTACCGCGAGGGCTGTGGGGATTGTTATTTTCAATATAGGTGATAAAGACATTTTGGGGCTTATCATATTTTATCCCCGTCTCTGGACGATAATATTCAGGAGGAAGCAAAGGAATATCTTCATCAACAAAAGCCGTCACTGGTATCACCGGCAAAGCTATAAGTAGCATAGTCAGAATCACAATAATTTTGTATCTCATTTTAGCCTCCTATTTTGAAATCCCTATAGAAGCCACCACTCGGTAAGCCATCAAAACTGCCTGCTCCCTTGTAGCATTGGCGTATCCATTTTGTTTTTGTGCGTTGTTAATATTTTTAGCCCCAAAAGTATTGTTGCCAAAACCTGAGATAATCCCCTTTGAAACCATGAAGTATACGGATGGTCTTGCCCAATCGGAAATATTTTCGTCATCAGAAAACTTCTCCGACATAGTGTATTCAAGGGCATAATTTACGTCCGTTGCAAGAGTCCATTTTGGAAATGAGACTTTTTTAACCACTCTGGTCAGCATGGCGGCGGCCTGTTCCCGATTCAGGAGAGATTCAGGTTCAAAAACATCATCCGAAATCCCAGCCACAAATCCAGCCCTATACGCTTTTAAAACTTCCGAATCTTGCGTGTCATTAAAGGGATTTACATCGGCTGCTTCAAGCGTCGTATTTCCAAGCTTTTCATAAGCTTTAACGCATATTGCGGCAAATTCGGCTCTAGTTATCGGTTTAGTAAAATCTGAGCCGTTAAGAACTTCTGGAATAAGCTCCATTTCACAAGCCTTTTCAAGCTCGTCCAAAGCCCACTGGGATGCATTAGACCAAAGGGGTTGTCTTAATTTGGGGGGTTCAGGCGGCTTCGATTTAGCTGTCTTTGAAATGACGTTTGAAAATGGGCTGTAAATAATACCAGTCTTGCCGTTGTGGGTATAATCCGCCTCATCAAATTCATACCTAAATTTAACTTCGTATGCGACCTTATCGATTTCTTCCTCAGAGCCAAAAAAATCTCTTGCGTCCATAGTGAATTTTTCGGAAAAGCCTTTAATCCCTCTTTTTGATACCCATTCTCCGCCGCCTCTTTTCACCCACATATCCACTTTTAACTGGGATTTTGAGACGCTTGTTAACAAATTAACCTCGTCATGAACAGGCTCAGCAGTGCAGTCAAAATAGGGATTTCCATCATCTGCTTTTTTTAGCTCAGCCGTTTTAATGACAGGAGGGTGATTAATAAGCACTAATGGGTCTATAGTTGGTATCTTGTTTTCGTAAGATGCCTCTCCCCAATCGGAAACAATTAAGCCAGAGAAGGTTTGTTTATCAAAAAGAAATCTATAAAAAGAAATATTTGAGTAGTTTTTATTTTTATAAAGATCATCATTTGAATAGAGTTTTGTAACCGTATTATATGTGACTAATTGGCGCACGCGAAAATAAATTTTATGGCTATCGAAAAAGCCTCTTTCAGGCAATTTGTTTTCCGAGAAAATTTCCGACAAATCGTTTCCATAAAAACGCAATTGAACCACCGAGTCATCACGGCCCAGTACAACCCTACAGTTGTTTTTATTAGTGTCTAAATCTAAACTTGAACCATATTGCCAATCACCATCATCTAATTTATAGTCATACTGAAATTCACACTTAACTTTACGAGAACTCAGTACAATCGCTTCGCACCTTTCAGCTTCACCAGATTCGTCAGATATGTAATAAAAAGCTGGGTCTTCGCAGTATTTTTCATCATCAGTCATGTAGTCATAAACGTCTTCCGATAACGCAATATCTATTTGAAGATAATTACCTCGGCTACTACTTGGATCATTTCTTTCAACAAAAGTTATGACCATATCTTTGGGTGCATCAAACTTCTTCTTTTTCTCCTCCGAAGAAGCCTCTGTCACCGGCAACGCCATGAGAATCATAATCAAAACTGCCAGAACTGTACGCTTAATAGAAACTCCCCCTATTTAATCAACATCAATTTCTGAGAAACTCCAAAAATTTATGAATGCTGTCATTCTGAGCGCAGCGAAGGATCTTCACCTCCGAAAAAAATTAAGAACCTTCGACTACGTCTCAGAATGACAATATAGTTTCCGTAGTCACTCGCAATATTTAAAGAAAATTAATATCCATTTCTAAATACATTTAAGTCAACATAGGGTACAACTCCGGTTTCATACATAGGCGCAACATTTCCCGAAATAAGAGGCAGAGCGTATTCCGTAAATTTGGGGTCAATGCCGCCGTCTTTTGTAATCCACTCCAGAGGGAAATATTTAACAGCGTTGCAGACTTCTGACAGTGGTGCTTTTTCTATAACACAGGAATATCCATTGTCTGTTACGCGCTTTAAAGCCGCCATATACCCGGATTCTCCGGCAAGCGCCATATCTGCGGCGCTATAGCCGGCTAGCTCTGATTCGGCTAAGTCACTGGCTGAAACACAATGGGCCGCCGCTCTTTGGATAATGCTTAATTCTATTGCCCTTACGCTTGTGTCCACGGTGCTTTTAACAAGGGATTCAAGCTTTCTTGCAACACCGCCAAGCTTTGAATGTCCGAAGGAGTCACTTGTCTTATTGGCAAAAATATAGCTTCCGTCCGCATATTTAAGGCCTTCTGAGGCCACAATAATAAGTCTGTTGTTCTCTTTAATTTTCTTTTCAACGCTAGTCTTGAACTGATCCTCGTCAAAATCAAGCTCAGGCAGATAAATAAGCTGGTTTAATTCGTTAACATGATTTGAAACAAGGGAAGCCGCCGCCGCAAGCCAGCCCGTGTCACGACCCATGGCCTCAATTATAACAACTCCGGGCTTGTGATAGCTCATCATGTCGCAATAAGCCTCAGCCGTTACGTTAAAAATATATTTTGCGGCTGAGCCGTAACCTGGGCAATGATCCGTTATAATAAGATCGTTGTCAACGGTTTTAGGAACTCCGAAAACGTACATTTCATAACCCTTGCTTTTTGCATAATTATGTATTTTATTGGCGGAATCCATTGAATCGTTACCGCC
>CAYLSP010000064.1:0-7454 GCA_964385935.1 uncultured Defluviitaleaceae bacterium | reverse complement strand
CTATAACCAATGAATATTACGATAATATTGATACAATAATTTCCAGAGCCGATAAGCTTATGTACGAAAATAAAATGAAAAAAAGAAATTCCCATTAAAATCATGCCCCCCGTTTATTATTAAGGGGGTATAATATTTTGACAAATACAAACGAGTGTGATAAACTCGAAAAGTATTAAATCTATACCGAAGGAGATTGAATATGATTAAGGAAAACCAGAGTGTTGATGTCTGTGACAAGAATAAAGACTACTTTTTTGACGGCTTAATCGATAATTTTTCCGACAGATACAGGGATAAGAACGTATTAACCAACCGAATAAGCCAATCTATTAAAAACTCCTTGACAATTGATTTATTGACTAATAATCTTGCAGAAGTTTTCAGAGTTTCAAAAACTCAGATTGAAAATGATTTAATTGATTTCGGTTTAAAAGATTTAGTGGAACAGTACCGGCTTAAAAACTTAAATTCTGCTGATGATAACAGCGAAAAAAGTGAACTTTTTATTTGCTCTAATGGATCCGGTTTAAATCCGTTTCCAGAGCTTTTCAAAGTTAAATCTAAGCCTGATATGACTGAAAAGGCTTTAGTGAGCGATGCGAAAAAGCAGGTTATGACAAACGTTTTTGAAAGCGTTCAGAAAACTTTTTTAAACGACCCCTTCACAGGTCTATACAGAGAAAACGTTTTAGAATATTTTAATGATTTTATGGCAAACACCGCCCCTGTCATTGACGAGGCAATAAAAAATTATTTTGGCGGCAATTATCCGAAATACATGGTTAATGTGGGTATAGGCGCAAATGAACAGTTTTCACATTATGTGTCAAGACTTAACAACAACTGCGAAAATAAGCGTTTGACTTGGATTGTTGTTAATTCTACAAAAGCTCTTTTGGATTTACCCTCTGACGCAACAGTTGAGAATACCCTGTTTTTAGAGTTTTCAAGAAGCGGGTTCACAGAAGAAACCGTTAAAGTCCACGAATACACCCCCAGAAACGCAAAAAGAATTGTATTTGCTAATAAAGGCGCTCTAAGAGAACTTGGGGAACGTGATAATAATCTGGTTCTTGAACTTCCCGACGAAGTTTCAGGAAGATTCGGGCGCAACAAAACCCCTATCCTTCTTGCGCCAATGTATATAGCCGGAATGGATGTTGAAAGCTTCTGGAAGGATATAGATTCCGCTATAAAGGCTTATGACCTATCAAATCCCGATTCCCTGCCTAACGTAATCGGAAAATATCTTGTTTTGTATCAGGATTTAATGTCCAAAAACTTTATTTATTTAGGCTGTAACGACGATGTTTTCGGCGTTTTATGTGACGAATTTATCCAATACTGGAACGAAGGCGTTAATAAAAACAGCAACGACTTTTTGATGTCAAGATTTTTCGGACTCCCCAGAGATTCACATATGAATATCGAAGGCGTTCTTGCTAATAAGCAGACTAAGATGGGAATATTTGTTTTAAGAACAGACTTTACCACAGCGGAAACGCATCCGTTAATATCCCATAATATTGACCCGATTAGTCCCTCCCACGAGGGTTTACAGTTCGGTGACGAAGAAGTTGTATTCTCATATGCAAATTATAAAAGATTCTCAGAGGTTATGCCGTCACTGCTGTTTGAAATCCCTTCAAAGCCTACTTTAAAACATTCCGCTATATTGGGACAGCTTTTTGCGGACATTACCTATGTTTATTCAAGGCTTAAAGGAATCGACCCCGGTTCAAACCCGGAGGTTAAATTTGTTCGCGAGCGTTCCGCCGATTTGCTTTCAAAATTGGCAGGCATGAAGCGTGACAACCCTGATAAATCCGCCGACAGCGCGATTTTTGAATAAAGGTTTTAAGTTTTTTAGGAGGGTTTTAGATTGAAAGACGTACCAGAAATGTTTGGAAGCTTGGTTTTTAATGACTCCGTTATGCGTGCAAGGCTTCCAAAAGAAACTTACGAGGCACTCAGACGAACCATTGAACAAAGGAGTCATTTAGAGCTTGATGTTGCAAATATTGTAGCAAACGCAATGAAGAACTGGGCGCTGGAAAAAGGCGCTACCCACTTTACCCATTGGTTCCAGCCCATGACCGGCGTTACGGCTGAAAAGCATGACTGCTTTATTTCCCCGGCCGGAAACGGAAAAATTGTTATGGAATTTTCGGGGAAAGAACTTGTCCGCGGCGAGCCGGACGCGTCCAGTCTTCCATCCGGAGGACTTAGGTCAACATTTGAAGCCAGAGGTTATACGGCATGGGATCCTACGTCCTATGCCTTTATAAAGGACGACACCCTCTGTATTCCAACGGCTTTTTGTTCGTACAGCGGTGAGGCTCTTGACAAGAAAACCCCCCTGCTTCGCTCCATGGAGGCCATAGACAAACAGGCTCTGCGTATTTTGAAGCTGTTCGGGAACAAGGAAGTAAAAAGAGTGAACCCAACTGTTGGCGCGGAACAGGAATATTTTTTGATTGATAAGGAAATTTGTCAAAAACGTTTCGATTTAATGTGCTGTGGAAGAACCCTTTTCGGGGCAAGACCTCCAAAGGGACAAGAACTTGAAGACCATTATTTTGGCGCAATTAAGCCCAGAGTATCTGCGTTTATGAAAGAACTTGAATCAGAGCTTTGGAAGCTTGGCATCATGGCAAAGACAAGACATAATGAAACCGCCCCGGCACAGCACGAATTAGCGCCCATATTTACAACAACAAATATAGCAACTGATCATAATCAGGTGACAATGGAGATTATGAAAATCATTGCGAATAAACACGGGCTTACCTGTTTGCTTCACGAAAAGCCCTTTGCGGGAGTTAATGGCAGCGGAAAACATAACAACTGGTCTCTTTGCACCGATACAGGCACGAATTTATTAGAGCCCGGCGAAACGCCATATGAAAACGCGCAGTTTTTATTATTCTTAGTTGCGGTTATTAAGGCTGTTGACGATTATCAGGATGCTCTCAGGGTATCTGTAGCCAACGCCGGAAACGACCACCGTCTGGGAGCTAACGAAGCCCCGCCCGCTATTGTGTCAATGTTTTTGGGGGACGAGCTTACTGACATACTTACAGCCCTTGAAAACGGCACAGCATATCACGGAAAAGGAAAAGGGCATATGGAAATCGGCGCAACAGTTCTGCCCCATTTCCCAAAAGATAGCACCGACCGTAACAGAACATCACCGTTCGCCTTCACCGGCAATAAGTTCGAGTTCCGTATGCTTGGCTCAACGTTTTCAATAGCAGGCCCGAATATTATACTTAATACCATTGTTGCGGAGGTTCTCAGCCAGTTTGCTGATATTCTCGAAAAATCCAATAACTTTACACAGGATTTAGGAAGCCTCATCAAAAAAACAATTAAAGAACATAAAAGAATTATATTTAATGGGGACAACTATTCTGAGGAATGGGTTCAGGAAGCCGAAAAGCGCGGTCTGTTGAATTTAAAAACCACCGCTGACGCTCTTCCGACTTTTATAAGTCCCAAGAACATAGAAGTTTTCACAAAGCACCATGTTTTCACAGAGACGGAAATGCATTCAAGATGTGAAATTCTGCTTGAAGGTTATTCAAAAACCATTCATATCGAGGCATTGACCCTTTGCGACATGGTTAAAAAGGGAATAATACCGGCGGTAATTGATTATCAAAATGAAATTGCGCTGCTGCTTGAACGGAAAAAATCTTGCAAAAACCTGACTGTTTCAATGGAAGAAAGCCTTCTGTCAAAAATAAGTAATCTTTCAGCCGAGCTTTATAAGCGATTAGAGACGTTAGAAAACAGTATGCTTGAAACTAGGGAAAGCAGAAGCACAGAGGAAACGGCAAAATTCTACCGTGAAAAGATTTTTAATAACATGTGTGAGTTGCGTATTGTTATTGACGAGTTAGAGACCATGGTTGGTAAAAAATATTGGATTTATCCAACTTATGCTGAGATTTTATACAGCGTAAACTAAGGTTTTCAAGAAAAGCCTGAAACGAATCCCCTTATCGGTATCGTTTCAGGCTCTTTTATTATTTCAGCATACTTTCTTCCCAAGATTCCGGAACAGTCAGTTCAAGAAGTTCCGCCACTGTTGCGGCAACATTGGCAAGCCCGAAACTTCCGTTTTTAAGCTCATGTCTTTTGTCTCCATCAAAAATTATGAAAGGCACGGGACTAAGTGTATGTGCAGTTTTGGGCTTTATTTCACCTTTTTTAGATTTTTCATACATTTCGTCAGAATTTCCGTGATCGGCTGTTACAATCAAAACGCAACCTGCCTTTTTAACAGCTTCAAGAACCCGGGCAAGGCATAAATCAACGGATTCAACGCCGATAACCGTTGCGTCAAATTTTCCCGTGTGACCAACCATGTCGCCGTTGGGGTAATTTGCTCTAATAAAGCCGTATTTTCCGCTTTCAATGGCTTCAATGACCTTATCTGTCACCTCAGCCGCCTTCATCCACGGTCTTTCATCAAACGAAACTCTGTCTGATTGGATTTCACAAAAATCCTCCAGCTCCTCAGAAAATTTCTCGTTTCGGTTGCCGTTCCAAAAATATGTTACATGACCAAATTTCTGAGTTTCTGAGACGGCGTACTGTTTTATGTTATTGTTAACAAGCAACTCACTTAAAGTATTTTTTATAGAAGGGGGTGACACAAGGAATTTTTCAGGGATTTTCGCGTCTCCGTCATATTGCAGCATTCCGGCATAAATAACTTTTGGTTTAAACTTTCTGTCGAATTTATCAAAATTTTCCGTGTCAAAGGCAAGACTTATTTCAATGGCTCTGTCCCCTCTAAAATTAAACAGTATCACTGAATCGTTATCAAGCATTTTTCCTACTGGTGCGCCATTTTCAGCAATAACAAAGGGAGGCAAATCCTGATCGATTACTCCGTCGTTTTCCTTCCTCAAAGTTTCGATTGCTGTCTTTGCGTCAGGGAACTGTCTTCCTTCTCCAAGCACATGAGTTTTCCAGCCGTTTTCCACCATTGCCCAATCGGCCTCATATCTGTCCATAGTTATATTCATTCTGCCGCCGCCTGAAGCGATTTTTCCGTCAAAACTGCCGTCGTTTAATCTTAACAGATGATTTTCTAAATCGTTTACATAATCAAGAGCGGAGGTTGCCGGAACGTCACGTCCGTCAAGCAGGATGTGAACCCGAACTTTTTTTATTCCGCAATTTTTAGCGGCTTCAATCATGGATTTTAAATGCGCGATATTAGAATGGACATTTCCGTCTGATAACAGACCAATAAAGTGCAAAGTTGAGCCGTTTTTAATACAATTTTCAGATAATAACTTCCATGTATCGGATTTATACATCTCTCCAGAACTAATGGATTCGTTAACAAGCTTCGCGCCCTGAGCATAGACCTGTCCGCAGCCAAGAGCGTTATGACCCACTTCGCTGTTTCCCATATCATCGTCGCCGGGAAGCCCCACGGCTGTTCCATGAGCCTTTATTGAAATAAATGGGCATGTGCTTTTCAGTTCATCTAGAACGGGAGTTCTGGCGGCAAAAACAGCGTTGCCAAATTCAGAATCATTGAGACCTATGCCGTCCATAACAATCAATACAACCGGTTTCTTCATCAAAACCCTCCTCTACTCAATTTCGCCGCAATAATTTTTTTGCATAATCTGACTCACTGACATATCTTTTGTCTTGTTAGCCAAAGCCCACATAAGCTTTGTCACTGTAGCCTCCACAGTCATATCCCTGCCGGAAATAACACCGCCTCCAGCAACCTTTTGCCCTACTTCGTATACAGTCAAATCCGAAAGCTCGTAGGGGCATTGGGATACCACAACAATTTCAACATTTTTTTCTAACAAATTATTTATTTTCTTAGGCAAATCACGTCTAATATAATGAAGTCCCCCTATTCCAAAGGCTTCAATGACAACGCCGTCATAATCCATTTTAGCCAGCATATCAAAAATATCAGGATGCGTCCCAGGTATTAATTTTAAAAGGAATACGTTCTTATTAATTTTCCCGAAAAGCTTGTCCGGATAACTTTCAGAAAAATTCCTTTTGTCGTTTAATGTAACAACGTTGCCGTCTATCGTTCCTATATCAGGATAGTTAATGCTTTCAAAGGCATTTAGGCTCTGTGTTCTAAGCTTTTTGCTTCTGCACCCCAGCATAATTTTACCGTCGAAAACCACATAAATCCCCGGACGAATATCTGAATTTGCCGTGTAAAAAGAATCCTTCAAATTTTTTATAGCGTCATTTCCTTCAACAGAAAAGGGAATTTGTGAGCCGGTGAATATAACCGGGATTTTTATTGACAGTAGCATGAAGGACAGCATTGAGGCCGTGTATGACATTGTGTCTGTGCCGTGGGTTACAATGATGGCGGAATAATCGTTTCGGTTCTCCCAAACAGCTTTAGCTATTATTTTCCACTCTTCGGGCTGAATATTTGAGCTGTCCATATTAAGCACGGACTTGCATTCGTACTGAAAGTTATTATGGATTTCTGGTATGGATTCAATGATTGCAGACATTGACATTTTCGGGGCAAAACCGTATTCTCCCGATTCGGACGCAATAGTTCCGCCTGTTGATAAAACGAGAAACCTTTTCATTAATTTGTCCTCCCAAGTTTTACTGTTGTTTAGGGATTGCAAGGGGCAGTATAAGTCCCACTATGGCCGTCGCTAAAGTGATTATAAGGGTGTATGTATACGTGCCGGAAACGCTTGTTAAATAGCCCAAAAGTGACGAACCCAAAAGCGCTGAAAAAATCAGGCTTGTATTTGCAGTGCTCATGTTAAGAGGATAATGCTTTGTTCCGAAAAATGTTCGTACATATGATACCATAAACGACGGAACAGCTCCATATGCCAGACCAAGAAGCGCAAAACCCGGGAATATGAGGATTGGGTTTGCAAGCAATACTGACATGGTAATAATAGCTATAGCCAGAGAAAATATTATACAAACGCTGCCCATAAGCTTTTTAAAGCAGATTTTTGGGTAAAGAGCCCCCATTATTATGCGTCCTGTGCCGTTTAATACTGATATTGTACCAACTGCAATAACGGCAAGTTCCGGCGTCATTCCGGCAGTTTGCGCCATAGGGGAAGCTTTCCCGATTATGGCAAGCCCTATACCCGCCGTTAAAACTGCCCAAATATAGGCGAACCAGAAATTAGGTTTTTTCATCATCTTCATGGTTTCTACGTCTGCTTGAGAGGTTGCCTGAGGATTTTTAGCGGCAGTTTCAGTCTTTGGATTCGTGATAAATATTGCTGACAAAGCTAAAATGATGCCGCCCGCAATTCCGATTATAATAAAAGCATTGCTGATTCCGAATTGGGTTATTGTGGCTGAGGCTGCGGCCGACAATAAAAATCCTCCCGCGCCAAAACCCATCAGCATTATGCCCGAAACAAGGGGCTTTACAAATACCGACCATGCGTATA
>CAYLSP010000063.1:0-7495 GCA_964385935.1 uncultured Defluviitaleaceae bacterium | reverse complement strand
ACAAAAAACATGCATATTATTTTCTTCATAAAATCCCCCCTAGATTTCCGTTCTATTATTTTAAATTAAATAACTGATCAAATTTCGTTAATAAAACAAAATTCCCCCTGACTTTTATAAGCCCTATCATAAACGCTTTTTGCGCCGTGTGCTTGCCCTTTAAAACTTCGCTCCAAACCTTTGAGTCAGCGAATACCTGAATGTCAGGCTTTTCGATTTCCCCTTCTTCAAAATAGCAATCGCTACCGTTAACGATTATGCGGCAGGAAAATTGCTCTTTTCCTGTTATATTAAATTGGAAAACTGCGCTTAAATCCTTTGAAATTTGGGGCTGAAAATAATGTGGAAGGTTTTGAGTCATTTGTTTGATTGTTTTTTCTCTAGGCTCGGGAGTTGCTGTCAAATAGTCTCCAAAAGAGGATACGGGAGCTGGTTCGCCGGTTTTTTCGGACATTTTCTGTGAGAAAAGTCTTGATATTTCTTCAAGCTTTTTATTTTCTTCGCTGTTCATGTTATTAACGCTGTACTTCGATAACAAGTCATTGAGGGTAGTTTTCCTGAAAGGGATTTCTTCCTTCTTTTCAATAATAGATTCTGTCTTTTGCCATATAACCCCTTCTTGTTTTGCGGGCTGGATCTTTTCCTGTTGGATTTCTTCCATTGCCCAACCGGCTCTGTCGTTTTCAGACAGGGCGTTTCTTCCTGCTTCGGAAAGTTGATCCCAAATGGTGAGGGGCTGATTAGGGGCTTGGAGTTTTTGTTCTGTCTGAGGTTTTTGCTGTGGAAGCTTTTCCTGTTGTTTTTGCTCAAAAACAGGAGAGAAATCAGAAGTTTTAGCCTCGCCTAATTGGGTTGGTTTTAAAAACCTTCTGTTTTGGCGAATAATTCTGAAAAAATCTTCGGCATTTTTCTCAATAATGTTTTTTACGCCTTCGTCATTGGCTCTTTGAGAAAGAGAAAGTCTAAGTGCGTCATAGCCTCCGTGTCTGTAAACAATCTCAGAAACATAATCAGCCGCCCGCCTGTCTGAAACTTTTTCCGAATTTGAGGTTGTTAATATATAAAAGGCTTTGTCCTGAAACGCAGAGCTAAAATCTTCATGGAGTAAGTGCTCTAAAAATGACGAAAAAATAGCGCAGGGCGCGTCAAAAAAACAGGGGAAGGCTAAAATTACAGCTGAAGCAGAAGCTATTTTTTTAAACACAAGCTCGGAAGACAATTCCTTTCTTCCGTCAAAAAAAGGAATTGAAAGACTGGCTAAATCCACTGTTCCCACAGAAACGCCCAGTTCCCTGAGAGTTTCGGATGTATAGTTGACAGCCTGTAAAAGTCCGCAATCCCAGCCAAAAACAGCACCATATATTATTTCGATACGCATTGATAGAAACCTCCTTATTTTTCCGCTCTGTATATTAAAGGCGGCAATTCGTCTTTGCTTATCCATGCGTCAAAAAAATCTTCAAGGCTCTCGCCATAAATTTCTTCCGCCGTTTTAACAAATATCTCGCCGCTTGACAACTTATAGCAATTATCTAAATAGTATTTTTGAATCAGTTTTGTAAACAGTTCTTCGCCCATAAGATTTTTCAGGCTGTAAAACATCAGACATGACTTTCTGTAGTGAATATTATAATATTGAGACCAATTTTCATAAACCGAAACCTTGTCCGCCAAGGATTTATTTGAAAGGGTAAGCATCCTTAAACTAAGATTTTCATAGTAATTTTCCATAATTTGGCTTATTTCTTCGTCACTATAGAGTATGCCCATTTGCATAAAAAGGGTGAGTCCTTCGTCAAGCCAGGCCTCATTTATCTGGTCGCTTCCCAGTATGTTATAGAACCACTGATGACCTATTTCATGACATAGAGTTGTCAGGTTATCTTTTGATTTTAGGTTGGCGGTATCTATAAAAGTTGTCTGCGGGTATTCCATTCCTCCGCCGAAAAACAGTTCTGTTTCTATTATATTAAATGAAGAATAGGGATAAGTCCCAACAACGCTTGAATAATATTTTATGCTTTTGTCAGCAATTTCCAGAAGCTCGTCAATATTTTTCACATCAGAATAATAATAGATGTTGACATAGAGATCCGTGTCTATCTGTCTGCTTTTAACGTGATAACTGTTGCTTATGGCAATAGCCATATCCCTCACCATTTTAGCTGTGAGAACTGTCTCTTGTGTCTGTTCCCCCAAAGTTACAGTGTCGTCACCTGTTCCCGCAACCGTATACCCAATAGGGGTTTTCACCTTAACGGTATAATTGGCTATGTCTGAAACAAAGGGGTCTCCAGCCGGATAATAAGGCTCTGTCACCCATTCACCACCTTTGAAAACAGAGAGAATCGGGAAAAAATTTCCGAGCCACATGGCGTAATTATTAGCTCCCGTCCTGTGACTGATTTTCGGAATAACGCTGTCAAACTGCAACGCAATTTCAGCCCCGTGTCCCGGCAGAATTTCATCCTTTAATTTAATCCTTAAAATAGTGTTATCCAATAGAAAGCCTGTATCAATGCCGTTTACAGATACGTTGATTATTTCCATATGCCCGTAACTCAATCCTGAGTTTTTAAATATTTTGTTCTCAAACTCAGAGAAATATGGCTTATACGAGCTTTTTTCAGAGAAAGCGTTAAGGTAAACATTCAGGCATATTTCTTTCAAAGGCTCATCATAGCGGTTATAAAAAAGAATCGTTTCAACTCCTGAGGCTCTTCTTTCCTCAGGCATAACTTCCATCGTAATATCGTATTCGTTATATTTAAATTCCGGTTTAGTCGGTATTTCAGTAGCATCAGGGGATTCAGTAGGCTCCGGCGTTTTCTCAGGATCTTTTACAATTATAGATGGACTGGCAGTCGGGCCGGGAGAATCCGTATTTTTTTCACAGCCGCTTAAAATAAACAAAAATATTAGAGCTAAAACAAAAATCTTTTTAATAATTCTCCCTCCTCTCGGGGTTCTTATGTTAATAATTAATCGGTTTATTAAAAAATAAATGCTTTATGTATGAAAACGGCTCTTTTATGTAAGCCAACACCTTTTTAAAGCCAAAGGGTGGATCTGCCCCCACAGCGGTCACGTCCGTAAAATAAATCTTTGCTGTCTCTATGGAACGAAACAAATGAAAATCGTCAGTAACCACAACTATTGTTTCTATTCCGTTTTGTTTTGCCAAATCTACAGAATAATAAAAATTTTCATCAGTGTTTGATGCTTTGTCCTCAATAATGATATCATTTTCAGAAACTCCGTTATTTATGAGCCATTCGGCCATATAATGAGCCACAGGGGCTTCGTCCGTCTTGCCCATTCCACCTGTGACTATAATTTTCTCAAAAGCTCCTCTGTTATAAAGCTCCAAACCCAATTGAAGTCTTCCCGTCAGCCATTCCCCCGGCGCTTCCCCAGAATCGTCAAGCGCATGTCCTAATATAACAGCCCCATCCACCTTCTTTACATTAACGGCATCAAAGCCTGAATTCGAGGCACAAAATATTACAGAAAATTCCAGAAGAAAAAAGCAAATAAAAAAACTAAGTAAAGCGAAAAAAACAATTGATAATAAAGGATTTTTTCTATATAATAAAGCCATTCTGCGATTTTTCGTATTTACTTCAATATTATACAAAATACTTACTTCCTTTTCAGCCGTTTTACGATATTCAGTAGCATTATATCATACAATATATAAATAATCATCACATTTTTGTTGCAAAATCTTTAACGGAGGCATGATAATATGAAAAGCCCAAATAAAAAAATAATTCTGACGGGCGGAGGGACAGCGGGGCATGTTACACCGAATCTTGCGCTTGTCCCCCTTTTGAAAAATGCCGGTTATGATATTTTATATATTGGAAGCTATTCGGGTATTGAAAAAGAGCTGGTACAAAGAGCTGGTCTGCCCTACAAAGCCATCTCTGCCGGAAAGCTAAGAAGATACGCAAGCTTTAAAAACATAACCGATACAGCGCGGGTCATAAAAGGCCTTGCGGACGCTAAAAAAATAATAAAGGATTATAAGCCGGACATAATTTTTTCAAAAGGCGGCTTTGTATCCGTGCCGGTTGTTATTGCGGGAAAAATGTCCGGAGTTCCTGTTGTAATCCATGAATCAGACACAACGCCGGGACTAGCCAATAAAATGTCTATACCTTTTGCAAAGGCTGTATGCGTCACATTTCCTGAAACAAAGGCTGTTCTTACGAAAAAAAAGGTCTTTGTCACAGGCTCTCCTATAAGAAGCGAACTATATGAAGGACAAAAATCCAGAGGTCTTGAAATTTGTGGCTTTGACGGAAAGAAGCCTGTCCTTTTTGTAATGGGCGGAAGCTCCGGCTCAGTTAAAATTAACGCCTGCTTATTGCAGAGCCTTGATGAACTAACGCCCCATTTTGATATTGTCCATATTTGCGGAAAGGGAAATAAGAGCCGGGATAAAAAAGCCGGTTATGCGCCTTTTGAATACATTAACGACGAGCTTGCCCATATTTTTGCCGCCGCTGATGTGGTTGTGTCCCGTGCCGGCTCAAATTCTGTATGTGAAATAGCCGCTCTTGAAAAACCAAACGTCCTTATTCCTCTTTCCCTTAAAGCCAGCCGTGGCGACCAGATTTTAAATGCCGCCTCCTTTGAAAAACGTGGTTTTTCGGATGTTTTACCCGAAGAGGAATTATCTTTAAAAACTTTTGTCTCCCACGTCATGGCCGTCTATAATAACCGTGGCAACTATATAACTGCAATGGGAAAGAATGCCGTCATTAACGGCTCAGAAGAGGTTCTTGCCGTTATAAAAAAATTCACAAAATAGATAGCTGTTGTAATACACTTTACACATTGCTGGAAATGTTGTATACTAATAATATCCTAGTTGAAAAAAGGTGATACCGTGCCGGAGTGTAACCATGTTGACAGTATATATGCCGAATTAAAGAGACGGATTATAAAAAATGTTTATGTACCCGGTGAGGTTGTAAGCGAAAACAGCATAGCCGCAAACTTTAATGTAAGCAGAACCCCTGTCCGTGAAGCAATTAAAAAATTACAGCATGAAAAATTAGTTATAACCATACCAAAAGTGGGGATTCAGGTTTCTACCATTGAAATTAACGAGCTTAAAAATAACTTTGAAGTAAGAAAAGCTCTTGAAGAACTTGTCATAAAGACTGTAATCCCCGTTATTACGGCGGATGAGCTCAAAGCCCTTGAAGAAATCGTTGACTTATACAAGACCCTCGACGAAAGCGAGAATATTGAAGACCAAGTTCGGATAATCGAAGTCGACGTTATGTTCCACGAAAAGCTCTGGAGTTTCTGCAATAACGAAATTCTTGTGCGCTTTTTGAAGGAACTTAACTATACGGAACAACGCTGGTGGTATTATATGAAGAAGATGAACCCCTCTTTAAGAGAAGTGGGAGACATCGGTTCTCTTTTGAACCTTATCCAGTATTTGAAAAATAAGGACGAAGAAAACGCCATAAAAGTTTTGCATAAGCATCTTGAGTATTATATTTTGAGAATTAAGAACAGCTTTTTCTAAAAGACTGTCTAACAAAATCTTTTACAAGACACGTACGTTTCATAAACATACGTATATTAACAGGAGGATGAAGACTTGAATAACCACAAAGTTACAAATGAGACGAATTTTTTTGAGGGACATAATCCGTTTGACTTAATTGAAAAATACGGTTCGCCCCTTTATGTCTACAACGAACGGGTTTTGAGAGAAAGATGCCGGGAAATAAAAAACCTCATAAGCTATAAGGACTATAAGCCTCACTATTCCATTAAAGCTAACAGCAACATTTCATTATTAAAAATCGTCAAGGAAGAAGGTATTTTGCCGGAGGCAGTAAGCGGCGGCGAAATTTTCGCGTGTCTTGCTGCAGGGTACAAGCCTTCAGAGATTTTTTATGTGACAAACAACGCTTCAAGAAGCGAATTCCAATATGCCCTTGATAACAATATACTCATAAGTGTGGACAGCCTGTCACAGCTTGCTCTTGTTGGGGAGCTGAACCCGGGTGGGGATGTGTCAGTGCGCTTTAATCCCGGAGTGGGCGCTGGCCACAGCGATAAAGTTATAACAGGCGGCAAAAAAACACAATTCGGCGTTAATGAATAATATGGTGAAGAAGTAGCTGAAATTAAACAAAAATATAACCTTAATCTAGTGGGAATAAATATGCATATAGGCTCTCTATTCATGGAGTCGGGCGCATACTTTGAGGGCGCAGAGACTTTGTTAAGAATTGCCAAAGAATTTCCGTCTGTTGAATTTGTGGATTTGGGCGGAGGCTTTGGAATCCCATATCATAAACAAGATAATCAAGCCCGCCTTAACATGAAAGAACTGGGCGAAAAAATTGATGATTTTATTGAAGGTTTTAATAAAGAATTAGGCAGAGAAATTAGCTTTCATGTTGAACCTGGAAGATATATATCCGCCGAATGTGGTCTTTTGTTAGGTCAGGTCAATGCTATTAAGTATAACGGAAATACAAAATATATAGGAACTGATTTAGGTTTTACCACACTCATCCGTCCTACCCTTTATGAATCTCATCACGATGTTGAAATTTATAAAAAGGACGGAACAAGTAAGGACGAGCCAGAGCTTGTCTCAATCGTTGGCAACATTTGTGAAAGCGGTGATTATATTGCAAAGGACAGGCTTTTGCCAGCTATTGACGAAAACGACATAATAGGCGTTTTAGACGCAGGCGCTTATGGCTTTTCCATGTCCCAGAATTATAATAACCGCCCCCGCCCCGCCGAAATTCTTATAAAAGGAACGGAAGTCCGTTTAATCCGCGAAAGAGATACCTTCGCAGACATGATTGCAAAATGCCTAACACAGCAATAAAGCCCCTATCCCAACAGCTATTAATATAAGGGCTACTAAAATAGGATAGGCCGGCAATAAAATAACTAAAAATATTCCAAATCCTATTGATGCAATAATAAGGCCAATTATGTTAATAAAACCTTTTACTCTGCATTTATGTATTCTGAACCTGAACCTCATATTTTAACCTCCAAAAAGAGCCTTTGTATAGTTTATTACAAAGGTTCTTTATTGTTGATTAATTTCCAAAAAATGTATTATACATCTAAATACTGGTAACAATTCCTATATAAAATGTGAGGAGGTAAAAAATATGAACGATAACAGAGTCATTCTTATAAAAGGAAATAACAGCAAATGGTATGAGCAGGCTATTTTTATCGTTAGAAAAGACGCGCCGAAAAGCCAGATTCCTGTGGATTTTGTTTTGGAAGCAGAAAAAATAATTAATAATTATATGAGAGGAGGAAGTGAAGCAAAGCCTGAACCTTCTACGAAAACCAGAAAAGTAGTGGTCAGAAACACGCCTTTTGACTATGTTCTCAATACAATGATCGTTGTCTGTTTTATTGCTCTGGCAGGGGTTTTGACGTATGCTTTCTTTTCATAAAATAATAGTCTAAATTTTTTCCA
>CAYLSP010000062.1:0-7593 GCA_964385935.1 uncultured Defluviitaleaceae bacterium | reverse complement strand
ACAATTCTTTTAACTAGCTTTGTCTTAATTATAGTATCCCCCGAAGGCATGTTTCCTCTCGTTAATTTTGTCATAAGCCTTTTTGGGATAATAGGGATCATTTTTATAATCTCAGTTTCAAAAACGGAGGCTTTTAAAAGCAAAAAGACCGAAAATACTCTTAATTTCAGCATATCCATTTTGATTTCTGGTTGTTATTTATTTGAAGGGGTTCAGGCGCTTAGAGGAGTAACCTCAATTTACAGCGTATTAGGATTTTTGATTCTTTGTCTGATTATTTTTAAATTCTGCCTCAATGAGTTTAAATCAAATAAACTTGCTCTTGAGACCCTTGAACAGAGAATTGAGAGAGAAGTTTGTAAGAGAACCGAAGAGCTTACTAAAATTAATGCCATGCTTCAAAATGAGGTGGAAATCAGAAAGTCAGTTGTAGAGGCTCTTAAAGTTACGTCAACAATAGATTTTTTGACGGGAACTTTTAATAAAATGGAGGGGCAGCGACATCTTGACAATTGCGTAAATCAATTCTGTAGATATGGAACAATTTTTTCGGTAATAATGATGGATGTGGATAATTTTAAAACAGCAAATGACCAGTTTGGTCATGATATTGGAGATTCAGTGCTTAAAACTTTATCAAAAATAATGACGCCTATCATAAGAAAAACTGATTTACTGGCTCGTTGGGGCGGCGAAGAATTTATAATTATAATGCCGAACACAAGTCTTGAATCGGCGTTAATCGCGGCTGAAAAAATAAGAGCCGCCGTAGCCTGCGCAAAGTTTGAAGAGGTGGAAAGGGTTACTCTGTCTTTGGGAGCGGCTCAGATAATGCCTGATGATGACAGCCGAGCCATTTTGAAAAGGGCGGACAAAGAGCTTTATAACGCGAAACGAAACGGAAAGAATTGTGTCTTTCCAAAGCTATAGATTAATTTACACAATTTTCCCCATAGCTTTACATTTTTTTCTTTTTAGTGTAGAATAACCACGTAATAAAATTATGGAAGTGTCAATGGAGGAACACTATGTCTTTATATGCAGAATGGGTAAAACTGGCCTATGACAACAAGGGTCAGAGCAATAAGATTTTTTGGAATAAATATATCCCGGTTGAACAGAAAATCTATGAAGATTTTTTGGAAAGCGGCGGCAAGGCAATTAAAGGAAGCGTTTCGGAGCTTGCTGAAAGATTTAATATGCCGGTGACTTGGGTTGTTGGTTTTATAGACGGGATGAAAGAAGCGGCGTTTGATTTAGAATATGATATTGAGTCCGTTACGGAAGAAACCGAAGTTGTGTTAGCACCTCCCCTTGATAAGCTTTTTAAGCTTATGGTTGAATATAAAGCGTCTCACTTGTACTCGCTTCCACAGTGGGATAAGATTTTTTCAAAAGAGAAGCAAAAAGAGATGTATACTGAACAAAAAGCCTCTAAGACTGTAGTTAAAGAAGCAAAACCTGAAAGAAACGACCCATGCCCATGCGGCAGCGGGAAAAAATATAAAAAATGCTGTGGTGCGGCTATTTGAAAACCATATTTGAAACAGTAGATCCGGATTGGCCTGAAAAAAACTGTGAAGTTATTGACAGAGCTGCCGAAATATTGTTAAAGGGAGGTCTGGTGGCCTTCCCGACAGAAACTGTCTATGGTCTGGGCGCAAATGCTCTTGACCCCATAGCAGTTAAAAAAATATATGAAGCTAAGGGCAGACCATCCGATAACCCGCTTATTGTTCATATTGCAAGCGTATTGGATCTGGAGCCCTTAGTTGCGGATTTTACAAAGAAGGGCAGGGCTTTGACAGAGGCGTTCTGGCCGGGGCCTTTGACGGTTATTTTCAAGAAATCCTCCCTTATACCTTTTGAAACCTCTGGGGGGCTTGATTCCGTTGCGGTGAGGATGCCGCTGAACAAGGTTTCCAGAACCCTTCTAAAGCGCTGTGGTGTGCCTATTGCCGCCCCTTCCGCTAATTCTTCGGGAAAGCCTAGCCCTACAAGAGCTTCTCATGTGGCTTATGACTTAAACGGGAAAATTGATATGATTATTGACGGCGGGAAATCGGAACTTGGTCTTGAATCCACGATTGTTGACATGACTTCAGAGATTCCTGCTATATTGAGACCCGGCTCAATTACTATTTCGCAAATCAGGAACGTTATCGGGGACGTTGTGTATGGCGGCGGAGTTTTTTCTCCGCTAGAAGACGGACACAGCCCAAAAGCCCCCGGAACAAAATATACCCACTATTCCCCCTCCGCTAAAATAACTATTGTTGAGGGAGAGGCTCATAGGGCGGCTGCTGAAATAAACAGACTCATTAATGGCAAAAATAACATTGGAGTTTTGGCCTCAGATCAGACGATTGATATGTATGGCGGTGCAACCTTTGTGGTTTCCGCCGGAGACAGGGACAAGCCTGAGACAATTGCCGCTAATTTATTTAAATGTCTAAGAAAGTTTGATTATCTGGGCGTGCCTGAGGTGTATTCCGAAAGCTTTAACGAATCTGAGATAGGCGATGCCATTATGAACCGCCTTAAAAAAGCGGCCGGATATAACATTATAAATGCGGATTGACCTTGGTGAGGTAAAGTGTAGAATCTTAAAGTATATCTGGGGGTAGCTATATAATGGAAAAAGTAGTACGGTGGACGAGTGATATTGACGGCAAAAGTTATAACTTCGTCTATGAAAAAGCAAAAGGTAATCACACCATTACGGTTAATGAAGAAACTCATGAGCTTAATATCAGTCTTATGAGTGAGATTACTTCCTTCGATGAAAAATTTACATTTGACGGCAGGGATGCCCGACTTGTAATCAGAAAAAAACAGCCTGACGTTGTAGTGGACGGAATTTGTCTGAGAAGTGGCGAAAGATACGTAGGGCGTCCGGCATGGTCGCTTATATTTGCCGTTCTCTGTTTGATTATTCCGATAGTCAGCCTTGGTGGAGCAATACCGGTAGTTTTAGGACTTGCCGGTGCAGTATTATGTACCAATGTGTCAAAAACATCTTTATCAACCGCTTTAAGAGTTATATTATGTTCTGCTATTACCATTTTGGCTTGGATTGCTGGTTCTTTGTTGTCCTCGGCATAAGCACATTTGTATAAAACAACAGATAGAGGAATATTATGTCTGATTATTATAAACTGGTTTTTGTATGCACAGGGAATACTTGCAGAAGTCCCATGGCGGAGGGAATAGCCAACGCCATCTTTTTAGAGCGCGGAATTAACTGCGTTGCTTTTTCGCGGGGAATTAACGTTCTGATTCCTGAAAGAGCCAGTGAAAAGGCCGTCAGTGCCCTGAGACTTGAATACGGCATAAATTTGTCAGGACATATTTCAAGGCAAATAAGCGCCCAGGACTTGAACATGGCAAGCTTGGCTCTAACTATGACAAATTCTCACAAGCAGTATGTAAATGCGGTTTTTCCTGAATATTCTCACAAAATTCACACATTGTATGAAATGATAGACATTAAAAAAGACATAAGGGATCCGTATGGCATGGACATTTTCGGTTACAGCAAGTGCGCCGAGGAGCTTAAAAAGTGCATTGAATCATTAGCAAACCGTATTATAAAGGGGACTATAGAATTATGATTGCCATAGGCTGTGATCATGGCGGCTTTGAACTCAAAAACGCCATAATGAAACATTTAGACAGTATTGGAAAAGAATATATGGATGTGGGCTGTTATTCAACAGACGCGGTGGACTATCCCATATATTCTAGAAAGATAACAGAGGCCGTTTTGAAAGGCTCCTGTGAATTCGGCATTATAGTATGTGGGACAGGCATTGGTGTCAGTATAATGGCAAACAGAATGAAGGGCATTCGCTGTGCTCTGTGCCACGACGTTTTTTCCGCTAAAGCAACGAGAGAGCATAATAATGCCAACATGTTGGCGTTGGGCGGAAGAGTAGTTGGCGCGGGAATAGCGCTTGAAATAGTCAACGCTTTTCTTGATACCCCATTCAGCGGGGAAGAAAGACATAAAAACAGAATAAAAATGCTTGATGCATAGAGGTAATGTTATTTTTATTATTTAGAAGCAGTTTTTAATTGGAGTTGATATCTTGGCTCAGGATTGGTTGTTATATATTGCAGTTTTTGCCTGTTCCTTCGGTGCTTCGCTTTTAATGACCCCCTATGTGAAAAAGTTTGCGGTAAAAAACGGAGCGATTGATTATCCAAAATCAAGGGGGCTTCATAAGGAACCTATTCCCCGGATGGGCGGGCTTGCTATTGTTTTCGGCTTTGCGGCGTCAATGCTTGTTTCTCTGCCATTTGTACCGGAGCTGCGCTCTATTCAGTTTTTGGGCTTCTCCATAGGCGCAATGATTATTGTCCTTCTGGGGATGCTAGACGACATATATCAGTTAAACGCAAAAGTTAAGTTTTTAGTACAGTTGATTGCGGCGTTTATTGTTATATTCACAGGCACAACCTTCCATATCATGGTTTGGCCCTTTATGCTTCTTCCAGGAAAGTTTGACATTCCTCTGACCCTTTTGTGGATTGTAGGGCTCACAAACGCAGTAAACTTAATTGACGGCGTTGACGGACTGGCGGCGGGAGTTTCTACCATCGGGGCAGGTTGCCTTATGGTTTTGTGTATTTTATCGGGGAACGGACTGGCCGTTGTCTTTACGGCGGCTATAGCCGGAAGCTGTCTGGGCTTTTTGCCGAGAAATTTCAGCCCGGCAGAGATTATTATGGGGGACACCGGCTCAACTTTTCTGGGTTTTGTGCTTGCCTGTTCCTCACTTATCGGTGTATTTAAAAGTTACGCCGTCTTATCAATAGTTGTGGCTGTTCTGGCGCTTGCTCTTCCGATTTTTGATACTCTATTCGCCATGATGCGCCGGGCTATTAACAGAAAGCCTATTATGTCCGCTGACAGAGGACATCTTCATCACAGACTTATTGACGCAGGCTACAGTCACAAAAGCGCGGTTCTGCTTCTTTACGGACTTAGCGCAGCAACAGGGATTATTGCCATAGGAATATCTTTAAAAGATGTAAGGGCAATTATTGTTACAGTTATTTCACTGGCTATATTTTTCATTATGATGTATGCATATAGAAAGAGACTTTAGTTATGTTGGGGCGACAATTAAATCTTACAACTATTTTGTCGCCGCAAGCCCCTTTTAAGGGGCACCGACTAAAAGTTACGAAAGTAAGTTTTAGTCGGTGAAGTTATAACAATACTTTTTTGGGGATGTGATAGACAGGCGGTCGTTAGTAAATAAACTTTTAACCATGTTATAAATGAGACGGGCTTTACAGTGAGCAAGGGATGAATCGCTTGAAAATTGTGCTGTGGGGGAATATTTTATGCTTGAGGTAATTACTGCCGTTTTACTCGTATCAATAACTATAGTTGCCGTTATTATTTTAAACAGGGCCATCGACAATTTGAAACGGCAAATGGAAGGTTTGGTTTATGCAATTAATTCCGGTGAAATCTACGTGGTAAAAGTGGATGAAAACGGACTTATAAGAGAAGCAAGCGACTGCTTTTCTTCCGCAACACAAATAAGCAAGGAAGTTTTATGCGGTATGAGCCTGTCGGATCTTGTGGCGGAGGATTGGAAGGAAGAATATGAAAATATTCTTTTAAGCCTGAAAACTAAAACCGCTGTCAGATCAGAGCTTATGTTGAAAATTCCAACGGGCTTCCCCAAAGAGGGCTTTTCCTTTGGAATCGATTTTAATATTACGGCGGCGGGGTCTTATGTAAATGGTCTGGCCGAATATTGGTTTGTCGGTCGAAATGTAAAATTATCCGTTAGAGCGGGAAGCCAAAGCATTGTTATGGAGGCCGCCAAGGAATTTATACTCAACTCAGCAAATATCGGTGCCTGGGAATTTGACGTTTTAACACAAGCGGATGTGTTCTCAGAAAGATGCTGGTCTCTGCTGAATCTTCAACAAAAAAGCGGCATAACTCCTATGGATTATTTAATGAACAATGCGGATATTAATGAATATGCGGATGTTATTGAAGATATTTTAAAACATTTTAACAGCATGGAGGAATCCTTTTTTCGACCTCTCAGAATAATGGGACGTGGAGGGAATCCTGATGATTATCAGGCTATTGAACTTTTCGGAAAATATTATTTTTCGGAGGAGGGCAAAGTCCTTCAAGTGGCGGGTTCAATGCATGACGTAACAGAGTCAGTTAAAAATGAGGAGGAGATAAAATATCTCGCCTTTTATGACCAACTAACAGGGCTTTATAACAGAAATTATTTTGAACTGCATGTGGACGAATTTTTGCAAGAAAACCCTAAATGCGGCGCAATTCTTATATATATCGATATTGACGATTTCAAAAATATAAATGAGGCATTTGGTCATTCTTTTGGTGATAATATTATAAAAGAGCTTGCCAAAAGGCTTGCTCAGGTTGCTGAGGGTTATACTCTTTGCCGGTTCAGCGGCGACGAAATGGCAGTTTTTATCCCATATTACACAACAATCCAAGGCGGTGCAAAAAGCCTTATAAAAAACATTTCAAAGGCTCTCAGTATCCATTATTCAGAGGAATACACTACATACAGGATTTCAGTCAGCATGGGGGTTTCAATTTATCCCTTCCACGGAAAGACTTTCGGCGACCTTTTGAAATTTGCAGACATCGCTCTTAGCGTAGCAAAATCAACAGGTAAGGACAAATTTGTATTTTTCGATAAAAAAATGAATACCCATTTCCAGAAACGTGTTATATTAAGCAAGGAATTAAAAGATGCACTGGAGAAAGATGACGAGCTTGTTATATATGTTCAGCCCCAATATGACATAGAAAGCGGTAATTTATGCGGCGTGGAGGTTCTCAGCCGCTGGAATCACCCCAAGCACGGACTCATTTCTCCATCTGAATTTATTCCAATAGCCGAGGAAACGAGACTGATTATCCCTTTGGGAAAAAAGATTATCAAAGGCGCTTGCAAAATTCTTAAAGACTTAAAGGTTATGGGACATGAAAATATTAAAGTATCTTGTAATGTTTCCCCCGTCCAGATGTATGACGAAACCTTAGCCGAATCAATTGGACAGGCTGTATATGAATATGACATAAATCCTGAGCTTTTAGAACTTGAGATAACAGAAAGCGTGTTAATGGATAATTTCAGCAAAAACGTTGAAATGCTCAGGCAATTAAAGGATCAGGGAATCACAATAGCTCTGGACGACTTTGGCACAGGCTATTCATCATTTAAATATTTACAAACTCTCCCCATTTCGACACTTAAAATTGATAAATCTTTCATTGATAATATTTTTGAATTTAAAACAGACGAAAAGATAACGGAACAGATTATTAAACTCTCACATATACTGAACCTGACCACTGTGGCTGAAGGCGTGGAAAGTATTGACCAGCTTAACATACTGAAATCAATAAACTGCGACGTTGTTCAGGGATTTTTATCAGGCAGGCCGATTCCGGCTGAGAATATTTATGAGATGCTGGATAGGCGTCTGATGGGAGAAAGTTAATGTTCGTAAATCTAACCGAATTAGTTAATAATATATTTATAAAAAATCAATTATCGCCTACACTAA
>CAYLSP010000061.1:0-7747 GCA_964385935.1 uncultured Defluviitaleaceae bacterium | reverse complement strand
TATAACGCTGCTTTAGCTCTTCAAAAAGCTGGCGCAACTGCTGTTATATTCGGCACTCCTGAACATGCTGCTGAATATTTCCACATCTACAACAAAAGCATAATTCCAGAAGGCGACACAACTTATGCAAGAATCGGCAACACAACCAGCCAGGCTGATCCTGAAAACAATATCACAATTCCTGTTGGTCTTGCAATGTACTTTGATTCAAGAGACTTAGAAACCAAACTTAAAGGCATGACTCAAGCCGAGAAAGATGCAATTAAGATGGAAATCGGTGTTGAGACTAACAATACCCTTATCAACATTTATGTTGAGAAAAAAGCTAAAGAACCTACAAACAAAGTCGTTTATGTAGGCGGCCATTATGACACAGTTCTTTACGCTCCCGGCACTAACGACAACGGCTCCGGCGCAGCAATCGTTATGGCTATGGCTAAAGCGTTTAAAGATGTTGCAACAGAAACCAATATCGTATTCGCAAACTGGAGTGCTGAAGAAAACGGTTACTACGGCTCATCCAACTATGTTCGTGGCTTTATGACTCCTGAACAAAAAGCGGGCTTTGTGGCATACTACAATATCGACATGGTAGCTACAACTCAGGATAACTGTGACATGATGCTCATCAACACCGCTAACCAGAGACTCCGTAACATTCCGGCCGTTGGTGGAGTTGGTGCTAATGGTATTATTGCAACTAAACAGCGTTTGTTGGACTTCCCAGAAGCACGCGCTAGATTAGAAGAAGATTATTTTGGTCAAATCAACATCGTCAATAACTTTGTGTACACAAACAAGAAATTAGGTTTCAATCCTACACAATACGCCGTTTCCTATGGTGCATCCTCTGATAACGTTGCGTTCTCTAGAGAAGCTACAGACACAGTTAACACTAGCATGAGAAATGCCGTGCATTTTGACTGGCGTCCAAAATCTCTTCCAAACCCTGAAAGCACTGCAGGTCTTGAAGTCCATTGGCATAAATCCGGCGATAGCTGGAAAAACATCTCCATGACTAAATGGGAAGTTACTGGTAAAGTTATTCTTATGTGTATCGCTAACGGAGCTGGCGTAGAAGGTTTTGCAACTCCTGGCGCGCTGTCCTTTAAGGTAGCCACTAATAAAGATAAACTCACAGGCAAAGAAGATTACTTCACATTAACACCTGCCTTTGAGAATCCGATTAAGAGTAACGTATATACACTTAACTTCAAATATGACAAAAACTTAATTGCTTTCCGTGGTCTTGACAAAGAAGCGATTTATGAAAACTACGGCTTGAACATACTTAGCTCAGAAGAAACTTCCGACGGATATAAAGTAACTGTTGGTAAATTAAGCGGGTATGGTGTAACTACTATGGGCGATTTCCTTTTCTCTACTATTGCTGATCCTGGAGTTAACTCCGATACAGCAGTTGAAGTTACAGTCGATTATGTAAGCAAAGATGCCGACAACAACAAGTTGGTCCTCACTTCATTCGACTATGTTGACTTCTCTGTTGCTACTACTGAACATCCTGATTCCTTCACTCTTATCGACCTTTCCAATCTCATTGACTGGTATGGCGTAAAAGCTGGAGATCCAGAATGGGCACAGGCTAGTGCTTGGGACTTCGACTACAGCAAAGATATTAACATCTTTGATATCAGCTACGTAGCACGTAACATTAAATAAGAATCATCAAACGCTGAAATGATACTCTATAAGGTATAAGCGTACTGCGCCCCTCATTTTATATGGGGCGCAGTTTTTATTATGCTTGCTATTACTGAATTTCTGATATAAAATATATAAAAAGTATCATTAGTACAGAGTTATAGAATGGAGGCTTCTATGGAAAAGAAACTTGTAACACCAGAAATTACAACGGCGCTTCGCAAGAGCATTATAAGAGTACCTGAATTAATAAGAAAAGAAGCCAGCGGCATAACCATTTTTGGGAAAACATTATATTCGATTTTATTTTCAACTGACATTGCCATAATAAGAAATACAAATGCAGACGCGATTATTGCCGTCTATCCGTTTACGCCTCATCCTGCCATTACACAGGCGATTATGTCTGTGTGTGACATACCAGTTTTGTGCGGTGTGGGCGGAGGGCTTACAAATGGCCAGCGTTCTGTCAACATAGCTCTCCATGCGGAATTTCAAGGGGCGTTAGCAGTGGTTCTTAATGCGCCTACGCCGGAAAAGACCATTAGTGCGGTTAAAGAAACCGTAGACATTCCTGTCATCGTTACCATAGTTTCAGAGCTTACAGATATTGGGGAAAAATTGGAAGCGGGAGCAGACATCCTGAATGTCAGCGGCGGCGCTAATACTGCCTTAATTGTTGAAAAAATAAGAGAAAAGTTCCCTAACGTGCCTATTATTGCAACAGGCGGACAGACAGACGAATCAATCATGCGAACCATTAAGGCGGGAGCTAACGCAATTACTTACACGCCGCCATCTAATGGTGAACTTTTCAGAGCAAAAATGGAATTGTACAGAGAAGGGGAAATAGCTAAATACCGCTAAATTCCACGAACCTTTGCCAAATTGGTATTTTTTATACTTGACATCTATTACATAAGTATATTATAATCATCAGTATATAAATTATGGTAGATTCAGCTTGTTTTGCTGAGAATGCCGGAAGAAGGTTTCTATGAAAAACGTTCAATCATCAACTAACAATTTTTATTACTTTAGCCAAAACTTTTATTATAGCTTTGGCTACTTTTGTTATAAAAATTGAATAGTAGTATGATTGAAATTAAAATTAATTCATTTGTTATAAAGCGGTGAGATTAATATTAATCTTACTGCTTTTTTATTTTAAAGCGAAGGAGAAACAAAATGGCTTCAGAAAGATTTAATATATCAATTATAGGGCTGGGGCTCATGGGGGGCTCTTTGGCATATGGGCTAAGGGGATTTAAAGATTGTGAAATAGTCGGATATGATACGGATTTAGAGGTTATGAAAAAAGCAGTTGAAGCAGGCGCAATAGACAGATATGAAAATTCAGTACAAAAAGCAGTAAAAAATGCCGACCTTTCAATTTTTTGTACATACCCCGGCGCAATTATCAGAGATATAAAAAATAACGCTTTAAATTTTAAAGAAGGTTCTATAGTGTCCGATATTTGCGGTGTTAAGGAAGAAATAATTTCCTCTGTGACCCCGCTATTACCCGCTGGAGTAGATTATATAGGAATCCATCCAATGGCAGGAAAGGAAGTAGATGGCTTTTCAAACGCTGAGGCTAAAATATTCAAAATGGCAGGGTTTATTCTCATTCATGAAAATAACTGTAACGAAAAATCAGTTTTGTTAATGAAAAAACTAATAGAATATTTAGGTTCGGACAGAATCTGCTTAAACACAGCTAAAGAGCATGACGGAATTATCGCATATACCAGCGATTTAATGCATATTTCCGCAGCTTCTCTATGTTTAACATATCCGACGAATATGACTATGATTCATACGGCGGGGGCTTTCAGAGACTGTACCAGAATAGCGAATATTAATCCAAAGCTTTGGACGGAACTGCTTTCCATGAATAAAGAAAACATAATTCCTTATTTAGATTCATTGATTAATAATCTTGCGGATTTTAAAAAAGCTTTGAGTGACGATGACTATTCTTTTATGCATGACTATCTGGAAAGAGCCTGCAAGAATAAGAGGGAGATGATGCAATTATAATTAAGCTAAGTGTTAATCTGCCCGATTTTACGTATCCAATAATAATAGGGAAGGGTGCTTTTGAATCCCTTGCCACTGAAATGGCTAAATTATTCCCAGGGAAAAAAGCAGCGGTAGTTTCAGATGAAACGGTGTGGGGATTATATGCTTCGTTATTAGAAGATTCGTTTGAAAAAGCGGGTATTCAATACAGAAGTATAGTAGTTCCTCAGGGAGAAAAAAGCAAATCACTCTCTAAGTTAAGTTTTTTGTATCAGGAGTTTGCGGACTTTAAGCTTAATCGGGACGAACCAGTAATTGCCTTTGGTGGCGGCGTAGTTGGAGATTTAGCCGGTTTTGCAGCCGCAACCTATATGCGGGGCGTGCCCTATGTTCAAGTACCCACAACACTTTTGTCACAAGTAGATTCGAGCGTTGGGGGGAAGGTTGCAATTAATATTGAAGCGGGAAAAAATCTTGTTGGAAACTTTTATCAGCCCCAAATGGTTGTGGCAGACACTTCATTGCTGTCAACTTTAGCCGAAAGGGAGTTTAGTGCCGGTCTTTCAGAAGTTATAAAATATTCGGCAATCGGGGCAGGGGATTTATTAGTTCTTTTAGAAGATTCAAAAGATAAAGCTAGTATGGCAGGAAAGTTTGATGAAATAATTAAGCTCTGCTGTCAGCAAAAAGCGGCTGTTGTTGAAAAAGATGAAAAAGACACAGGGCTCAGAATGATTTTGAATTTTGGACATACTTTTGGCCACGCAATCGAAAAGTATTATTCCTTTGAAAAGTATAACCACGGCGAAGCAGTAGCATTAGGTATGGTCTTAGCCGTTAAAACAGGGATTTTGTTTGGCGAAACTAAGCCTGAAACTTATCAAAGGCTTGTGTCTCTTTTAAAAAAGGCAGGGTTAAAAACTGAGTTGGATGAGGATATAAATAAAATCATTCCTCTAATGATTAGTGATAAAAAGAATAGTGGCGGTCTAATAACCCTTGTTCTGATACATGAAATGGGTAAGCCATTTATAAAGAAAACAACTGTTAATGAATTACTGGATATTCTGAAACGAGGTGATGTGGATGCATAGAGAAATAAATCGTTTTCCTGAGGGTGTTATTAATATTCCACCATCAAAGAGCGTGGCGCACAGAGCGGTTATTTGTGCAGGGCTTGCACGAGGGGAAAGCAGGATTCATAATGTTTCGGATTCGATGGATATTTTAGCAACGGTGAATTGCATGAAAGGTCTTGGAGTTTCCAGCATGTTTAATAAAAATCTGCTGGAGGTTTACGGCAGATCTCATTTTGCAAAGTCAACCATGCTTGATTGCGGCGAATCAGGTTCAACTCTGCGTTTTTTAATACCAGTGGCGGCGGTCTTGTCAAATGAAATGTATTTTACAGGGCAGGGCAGGCTTATGGAACGTCCTTTAACACCTTATATAGAAGCTTTGGGTCAAAAGGGCGTTAGGCTATCCCTTAAAGGCAATGTGCTTTCTCTGAACGGAAGCCTTCAAGCGGGGGAATTTGAACTGACAGGAGATGTAAGTTCACAGTTTGTATCAGGACTGCTGTTTGCATTACCATTATTGAAAGAGGATAGCCGGATTAATATTACAACGCCTTTGCAATCGGCCTCCTATGTGGATTTGACAATCAGTGTAATGAAACATTTTGGTATAGATATTGTCAATGAGGGATATAAGCATTTTTACATCAGGGGAGGACAGGATTATAACCCTCAGGATTTTACCGTTGAAGCTGATTATTCACAGGCTGCGTTTTTCTTGGTGGCAAGCGCGCTTGGGTGTGAATGTGAATGCAGGGGATTGTCTGAAAATTCTTTGCAGGGTGACAAGCGGATTCTTGAAATACTTAGGGAATGCGGAGCGGAAATAATAACGACCGATCAAGGCGGGATTATAGTTAAAGCAGACAGGTTAAAAAGTACCACTGTTGATGTTTCGGATATTCCTGATTTAGTTCCTGTTCTGGCGGTTCTGTTTTCCTTTTGCGAGGGGACGAGTTATATTACGAATGCCGACCGTTTGCGTTATAAAGAAAGCGACAGACTTCACTCCATCACTACGGAACTAAATGCCTTAGGTGCGAACATTTGTGAAAATAACGATAGCTTGACTATAACAGGTGTAAAATCCTTAAAAGGCGGCAAGGTAAAGAGTTGGGGCGACCATCGTATAGCTATGGCGCTTGCGGTGGCGGCAATAAAGAGCGAAAACCCGGTACTGCTTGAACAAAGCGAAAGCGTTTCAAAATCATACCCGAATTTTTGGGAGGATTTTGAAAAGAAATCCATAAATAATTAGGGTGTGTTAATATGAGTAATGTTTGGGGCAGAAAAATAAAACTATCTATATTCGGCGAATCTCATGGGGACGCTATTGGTGTAATAATAGACGGACTTCCCCCCGGAATGTCCATTGACTGGGATAACGTAGAAAGGCAGATGAAAAGAAGAGCACCCGGAAACAGCCCCTTATCAACACCCAGAAGAGAATCTGATAACGTGGAGATTATTTCAGGCTATTTTAACGAAAGAACCACAGGAACGCCATTATGCGCCATGATACGAAATGAAAACACTATCTCTAGGGATTATAAGCCAAATATCTTACGTCCCGGTCACGCCGACTTATCAGCGCATTTTAAATATAAGGGCTTTGCAGACTATCGCGGGGGAGGGCACTTTTCAGGACGACTGACCGCTCCTCTGGTGTTTGCGGGGGCGTTGGCAAGGCAGATTTTAAACGAAAAGGGAATAAAAATCGGCGCTAGAATATTACAAATTCATTCGGTCAAAGATGAGCCGATGGAAATAGAAAATATAATATCTGTTTCTGAAAAAAGCTTTCCTGTTTACAGCGATGAAAAAGGGCAAAAAATGCAGGAAATTATTCTGGAGGCTAAGGCGGAAAATGATTCCTTGGGAGGAATTATTGAATGTGCCGCTTTTGGACTTAGTGGCGGCTTGGGAGATCCATTTTTTGAATCAATGGAGAGCGTTATATCGTCTATGATGTTTTCAATTCCAGCTGTTAAGGGAATCTCCTTCGGAGACGGATTTGGGCTTGCGTCAATGAAGGGGAGCGAGGCAAATGACCAAATGTTTGCCGAATCCTCAGAGATTAAATTTAAGAGCAACCACAACGGCGGCATAACGGGTGGCATAACCAATGGAAATCCACTTGTATTTCAGGTTGCTATAAAGCCAACGCCGACTATTTTTAAAGAGCAAACTACTGTTGACATTGATAAAATGGAGACGGTTTCAGTTAATCTTAAAGGCCGTCATGACCCCTGTATTGTTCCGCGAGCGGTTTGTGTTATAGAAGCGGGGCTTGCTATAGCTTTGTTGGATACAAACTTACTTTAATATTATCAGTTAGTTGGACTTTATTTTATAAGAGAGAGTGATAATTATGATAATGATTTTAAAACCGGGTACAACCCAAGAAGAAATTGATCCGCTCTGCGCTTCTTTAGTGAGCAAAGGCTTGATTATTCAGGAGATTATTGGTGAAACTACACGTATGATTGGACTTGCGGGGGATACGACTTCTATTTCAATGGATACCCTGATGTGTTTTGACTGTGTTGAAAGGATAATGCGGGTTCAGGAACCCTATAAACTTGCCGGACGTAAATTTCATCCAGAGGACAGCGTTTTTGATATATGCGGACAAAAAATCGGCGGCGGTCATTTTTCAGTTATGGCGGGACCATGTTCTGTTGAAAGCGAGGAGCAAATATTATCGATAGCAAGAGACGTAAAATCTTCCGGCGCAAACTTTTTAAGGGGAGGGGCGTTTAAGCCCAGAACGTCACCATATGCTTTTTTAGGGCTTGGTCTTGACGGTCTTGAGCTCCTTAAAATAGCGAGACAAAAGACAGGACTTCCTGTTATAACAGAAATAATGTCGTCTGAATATCTTGATGTATTTGAAAAAGAGGTTGATATAATACAAATCGGCGCAAGAAACATGCAGAATTTTACGCTTTTAAAGGAAGTAGGTCGGCTTAAAAAACCTGTGC
>CAYLSP010000060.1:4700-7777 GCA_964385935.1 uncultured Defluviitaleaceae bacterium | reverse complement strand
TTTTTTAATATCGAAAAGCCTTTAGAAATCAGAATTGCCGTTGCAATATCTTCTACTGTTTTCCCATATATCTTTTTATCCAAGTTTCTTATACCCTTCTATTTTATCCAAATCTCCGATAAAAATCAACACCTGTGCCACAGCCTCATATAGCTCTGTTGGAATCTGCATTCCAATGTCAAGTGCAGTCAGCTCTTTAACAAGCTTTTCGTCCTTATAAACGGGAACATTTGATTCCGCAGCTTTAGCTAAAATCTGTTGCGCAACAAATCCCTGTCCTGAAGCGGTGACTTTTGGCGCACCCGCTTTTGAGGGGTCGTATTTAAGCGCTACGGCCTTATCTACTGTGTCAATTTTTTTCATAATTACACCACCGTAAATCGTTTGTTAAAGCTTAATCTGTGAATAGGAGACAGACCATGCTTTTTTATTGCTTCAATATGTTCTTTTGTACCGTATCCCTTGTTGCTCTCAAAGCCGTATTCGGGATAAAGCTTTGCATAATCAGCCATCATTTTATCTCTCGTAACCTTTGCTAAAATGCTTGCGCAGGCGATTGAGATGCTTAATTCGTCGCCTTTTTTAATTGGAATCTGCTTCATTTTCAAATCGGGAATTGTGACATGATCAGTAAGAACGATATCGGGAGCGGTAGGAAGGGTATTAACTGCCTTTTGCATAGCAAGCTTTGTCGCCTGTAATATATTAATATCGTCAATAACCGCCCAATCCAAAATACCAATAGAATAAGAAACACATTTATTTTCAATTTCTATAAAAAGTTCGTTTCGCATCTTTTCAGAAAGCTTTTTTGAGTCATTAACAAAAGGGATTAATACTCCCTTAGGTAAAATACAGGCACAGGCCACCACATGCCCAGCAAGTGGACCTCTGCCGACTTCATCCACCCCGCATATTAAGTTATAACCCATTTCATAATATTTATTTTCAAAGCTGCTCATATTTTTAAGACGCTCTAATTCAGCTGCCATTTTTTTCTCGTTCAATTTTCTCATAACATCACCTTAATACATTATACACTAAAAAAATTCTTTCACAATAAAAAAATACTTGACATTCTCGTAATACAGGTGTAGTATAGAAGTATGCCTTACTACATTTGTATTACGGAGGTGAAAAGTTGGAAGATCTTTCACAAAAAATTTCTAATGCAGAGCTCGAAATTATGCAGGTAGTTTGGGAAAAGGGAGAACCTATAAACTATTCTGAAATCAGGCAGGCTGTTGGACACAATGCAAAACAGACAGTACAAACATTAATTACTCGCTTAGTGGGCAAGGGTATTCTTAATCAGGAGAAGCGGGACGTCTATTATTATACGCCGTCCATTTCTAAAGAACAGTATACTTATGCCAAGACAAAAGAACTTATGAGCAGGGTTTATTTAGGAAGCGCCAAAGACCTGGTAACTGCGCTTTATAAAGAAAATGCCTTTTCTCCAAAGGATATTGAGGAGCTAAGACAGTTTTGGCAGGAGGTGAAAGGGGATGAATAATGCTTTTGCAATAGTTTGCTGGCTAAGTTTGGCTGGTTCTGTTTTAGCCCTGATTATGCTGATTATCAGAAGAACTTTTACAAACAGGCTGCCCAAAGCATGGATTTATTACATTTGGCTCGTGGTGCTATTGAGATTTTTACTGCCTGTCTTCTCTCCTATCAACATGGGCATGGGTACTCTCACGCCAACGCCGGCTCTCGAACAGCTGACTGTTAATATGTCTCAAGAAACATTTTATCAGCCACTAACTGCCGCGACCACCGCAATCACCGTGCCTGAAATGCCAGTACAGGACAAAGGCTCTGAGATAACACGTTACAACGAGCCACACTATGACCGCCAAACGGAAATGCAAATTAAACCGCAACAAACCACTAAGACTGAAATCTCAGTTTTATCTGTATTGAGCCTGACTTGGTTAATGGGAGCGATTTTTCTGTCACTCTATACCCTGATTTGCTATCAAGTGTTCAGGCATACACTTCACAAGACAAGCAAAGAAATTAGCCTGCCGGAAATTTTAGAACTCTACATGGAAATTGGAGAAACGTTAGGGCTTAAAAAATTACCTGCCCTTTATGTAACCAAAATCGTTAATACTCCCATGCAAGTAGGCATACTGTCACCAATCCTGTTGTTGCCTGATATTCTTATTCAAAAGCAAAGCCATGACTTGCGGTACTTCATAATGCATGAGCTTGTTCATTACCGTCGCCGGGACATACTTTACAAATGGATTATACAGCTCTGTGTCTGTATACACTGGTTCAACCCCTTAGTTTATGTGATAAAACGAGAACTCAACACCCTTTGTGAACTGACCTGTGACGAATTTGTTCTAGGCATACTTAACCCTAAAGAACGGAATAAATATGGAAACATGTTGTTAGAAGCACTGGAAACATCCGTAACCGTGAATTCATTACCTATCTATGGAGTGTATTGGGGAAATGAAGTGAAAACCATGAAAGCGAGGTTTAAACAAATTATGAATTATGAAAAGAGACGAAAACCATTGTGGTTATTAACGATTGTATTAACATGTCTTTTAGCCTCTTGCGCCGCTCTTACAGGACCGGCTAGTAAGAGCATAGAGGAAACAAAGCCTAAAGATACTCCTATTTCGGTGTTATCTGTTACTAAGAATCAGGAAGATAAGCCAATAAAGTGGACAGAGCCCGCTATTGAAGTTTTAGTTCGGGAAAGGCTGAATAAGCCTCAAGGAGACATATTTACCAGTGATCTTGACTTTATCTGGGGAATTGAGCTCTTTGGAGATAATAGCATATATTTTAACGGCAACGGCGGTCTAAATTTACGAAAATTGGACAGTAACATGGAAGAAATCGACTTGCATTATACTAACAGCACAGGAAATCCGCTGAAAGACGGCACATATTCAATTGGCGGAAATCAATATGAACGAGGCTCTATAAAAAGCCTTACTGATTTTCAAAACTTTAGGAATCTTGAAAACCTTTATGTCTACAAAAATGACTTGCAGGATTTATCGGGATTGTCTTCCTTAGAAAAATTATCTGTTCTGTCATTGCCCGAC
>CAYLSP010000060.1:0-4690 GCA_964385935.1 uncultured Defluviitaleaceae bacterium | reverse complement strand
ATAATATTAAAAATATAGGTGGCTTGGCTGATCTTACTGAGGTAAATGAGTTAATACTTATATTAAACCGTATATCTGACTTGTCTCCGCTTTATAACCTTACACAACTGGGAACATTGAATTTAAGAGATAATGAGATTGTATCTGTTAAAGGTATTGAAGCACTTAATAACCTTAAATCTCTTGGTGTTGCGGGTAATCAGATTAAAGATTTAAACGGTCTTGAATCCTTGGATAAATTGATTGCGTTATCCATCGGGAGAACTTTAGTTAATGATATTACACTATTAGGTAACAAACCGTCGCTTAAAGATTTGTCTATTGATAACCTTCAATCTGACAGCTTTGATCTAAATTCACTAACCTCATTGTCAAACTTAAAATATCTGACAATTTATCAGAATGAGACTAAATTGAACAATTTCAAAGCTTTAACACAACTCAAAAATCTGGAGCTGTTAGCCTTAACGCCAAATTTAAATATTTCTTCTGAGGATATATCCTGGCTTAGTGGACAATTACCGAACTGCACCATTGGCTCAGACGACGTTTTTTCAATGCCGCCTACTTTCTAAAAGCAAATCGGAAGAAATTCAGGATAAGCCCATAAAGTGAGTTGAATCGGCAATTGAAGCTTTGGTTCGGAAGCCTTTCTAGTCTTGAATACCTGAGCTTTCAAATAAATAAAATTGACAATACGCCCAGTATAACCGAGAATGACTAAATTGGCTCAGAACTAAATTACCAAACTGCGAAATCAAATAGAAAAAATGCCGCAACCTTCATGGGATTGCGGCATCTTTTTATTGCTTATAACCTATAATAACAGGCTGACGTTGTTTTCCTTCCAGCGCACAGGATATAGTTTCGTTTAACAAAGACAAATCTGCCGTCATACTGGTGGGTTTTTTTATTGGATTATCCTGCCCGAAAGGCACAAAATAAATGTTTTTTACGTTAATCAGCTTCATTATATTGACGCCGTTCATTCCCAGAGCGTCATTTGTAAATGGAGCCAGTATAAGAGGATTTCTGTTGCGAAGGACTGTTTTTGCCGCCATTAAAACGGCGTTATCGGATATGCCGTTTGCCAGTTTTGCAAGAGAATTGCCGGTAATGGGGGCGATTATCATAAGGTCAAGGGGCAAATCAGGTCCAAAAGTCTCAGCCTTTGCAATTGTATGAACAACTTCTTTTCCCGTAATTTCTTCAACTTTTTGTATAAAATTATCTCTGTCGTGGAAACGTGAGCTTAGATTATAAACGTTATCCGATACAATCGGATAAATGTCCGCGCCTAAATTTTTAAGCTCCTGTAATGAGTCGAAAACGCTCATTACACTGCAAAATGAAGATGTGATACCAAAGCCTACTTTTTTACCTTCTAACATGGCGATCCCCTCTTACTATATATATATTCGCCTAATATTTCACCTGCGTAGCAGACGGCGTATTTTCCCGGAATACCGGGCAAAACAGCGGACTTTTCATTAAGCCTTTTCGCACATTCAATATCAAAACCGAAAGGCTTTGAGGCAATATCCACCATGAGCGTCCCGCCAAAACGACGTAGCATTTCGTCGGTTATTATTTGGCATGGAACAGTATTTATGATAACGTCAAAGCTTTGTTCCATTAGCTCGTTTAAATAAATCGGCGTTACAAAATCGCTGAATGCACAGGCTTCTTTTTCTCTGTTGCGTACAAGAGTATAAACATTTGCGTCTAATGCCTTGAGCCTTTTAGCCAGATCCCTTCCACAAACCCCATAACCTACAACTAATATGCGGCTGTTAAAAATGGGATTTTTTCGGTTTGTAATTAAATAAGAAATAACCCCTTCAGATGTGGGAACAGCGTTTTTAACGGTAACGCCTGAATCCTCCATCATTACATAATAATTGAGGTTATTAGCTTTGCATTGCTCAGTAATGTAGTTGTTCCTGATTCCTGAAAAGATTTGTATATCGGGACGGAGTTTTTTAAAATAGCCACTGTCGTAAAGAGAGGATTCTATATTTTCCTTAAATGGGAATATAATAAAATCAAGATTCTCTGGCGATACGATGGGTTCATGGAAAATATAATTTTTTCTTTTGAGATAGTCCTCAGCATATTGGTATCTTGCATCATCTTTTAAAATGATTCCTTCCAGGACAATCACCCTTTCCCATGTATTATTTATTTATAGTATGCGAGCGCATGTCAATTAGATACAAAGGGGCTAGCCCTATTTAAATACGGTAGACGGGCTTTTAATAATATCTTGTGTCAATTTTTTAAAGATTTGAATACAATAGACTATAACTCCGGCAACGAAAGCAGCTTAGCTGCTATTCAGATTGTTGACAATAGCCGATTTTAGCGGCGGGCGAACACAGTTCGCCCCTACAAACAGCGTAAACAACGTAGGGGCGGACTGTGTTCGCCCGCACTGAATGAGAGTTTGTCAACAGCCGCAATGTTGAGATCGAGGTGGGTATAAGTGCTAATTGTTCAGAAATATGGCGGAAGTTCTGTGGCAACCCCTGAAAGAGTTTTTAACGTAGCCAATCAGATTGCGGAAGCTTATAAACAAAATAATGATGTTGTTGTTGTGCTGTCCGCTCAGGGAAACATGACGAATGAATTAATCGAAAAAGCAAACCAAATAGATATAAACGCGCCTAAAAGAGAGCTTGACATGCTTCTTGCAACCGGAGAACAGCAATCTATTGCCCTTATGGCCATTGCCCTGAATTCCCTTGGACTTCCGGCAGTATCGTTAAACGCACAGCAGGTAGGAATCACTTCCACGGCAGATCACGGCAATGCGAAAATAATAGACATTGACATAAATAAAATAATGCTGGAAATTAAAAAGCGTAACATAGTAATCATAGCGGGCTTTCAGGGAATCAACCAATTCGGGGATATAACAACTCTTGGGCGTGGCGCTTCAGACACAACGGCTATTGCCTTAGCGGCGGTTCTTAACGCTGATTTCTGCGAAATATACACCGATGTTGACGGAATTTATACAGCAGATCCCCGATTGATAAAAACAGCCTTAAAGCATGAGGAAATCAGTTATGATGAAATGTTGGAGTTTGCTTCAATGGGGGCGAATGTTTTGCATAACAGATCTGTTGAACTGGCTAAAAAATATGATATTCCCTTTACCGTCAAGTCTAGCTTGTCAAAGAAGAGGGAAACATTGATTACGAACAGAAGCGGATTGGAGGAAAAAACCGTAAGCGGCGTTACTGCCGACAGAAATGTCTGTAGAATATCCGTAGTCAGTTTAGAATCAGGGAGCGCCGCAAAAATACTTTTCCTTCTATCAAAATACAGAATTAGGGCAGATGTTATTACACAGACTATGAACGCTGACAACACTGAAAACATTTCTTTTTCCGTTTCAAAAACCGATGGCAACAAGGTAATTGAACTTTTAGAAGATGTTGAAGGACTTAATCCGGGCAATATTTGTCAGGAAAGACATCTGGCAAAATTATCGGTTATTGGAACCGGCATTGCCTATGACCCCGGCATTTCAGCTATGCTGTATGAAATATTGCAGGAAGAGGGGATAAAAATCTATCAAGTCTCCACATCAGAAATAAAAGTATCTGTGCTTTTGGAAGACAGTATAATTAATCATGCCCTTTCGGTAGTCCATGACAGGTTTACAAGAGCGTCTATTCTCAGGCCCATATCAAATCACAAAAATGTGGAAATTATTTAAAGGAGCTGAAACGCATGGAGAGGCATATGTTTGCGGGGGGAAACACCCCTGAGGGTTTTTTTAGTTTTTTTGACCATATTTTACCTGCCGAAAAGGCGAAAAAGAGGATTTTTTTGAAAGGTTCTTCAGGCTCCGGCAAAAGCACATTTCTTAAAAAAACCGGCAAAGAGTTCGAGGAAAACGGCTTTGACGTTGATTATATTCATTGCTCAAACGATGTAAACAGCCTTGACGGTATTTATGTAGGCGAAAAAGGCCTGAGTATTGTGGACGGAACTGCTCCCCATGTCTGCGACCCTGATTTGCCGGGAGCGGTTGATAAAATAGTGAATTTTGCTGAGTTTATCGATGAAAGCAAAGTTATTCCCTATCTTGATGAAATAAAATCAATTTTAAAACAGAAAAAAATCCTTATTAAAAAAGGATATGGCTACTTTGGGGCGGCAAAAAAACTCTATTCAATTAATGAAGAGATTTATGGAACATTTTTAATAAGACATAAGCTTTGCAAATTAATCGAACATAATTTGCGCCTGTTTGAAGGATTTAGCGGCAAAAAGTCCATGGGAAGCAACAGGAAAATGTTTGCAAGCGCTATCACGCCTGATGGTTTTAAATGTTTCACTGATACAATTTTGCAGAAATACAGGATATATGGACTCTATGCTGAGGCAGGAATGGGCGCAGAGGAGTTTCTAACTCAAATGCAAAAAGAAGCCAACGCCAGGGGCTTCGATACGGAAAGTTTTTATTGTCCTATTGACCCTAATAAGCCCGAGCATATGCTTATACCTGAGTTGGATATTGCCTTTACAACTATTAATTTGTATCACAAATGCAAAGTTAATGTTGATGCGAAAATTAATTTTGAATATTGTATGGATTTAAACAGTCTTAATGAGCTTAGAAATGAGATTGAATATAACAACGCCCTTTTTGAAAGGCTTGTGGAAAAGTCAATGG
>CAYLSP010000059.1:0-7804 GCA_964385935.1 uncultured Defluviitaleaceae bacterium | reverse complement strand
TAAGCATCGGAGAAGGACTTATCGGTGGTGCTGCCAGAACCGGCGAAACCGTTGTCATTAAAGACCTGCCTGATGATTCTGTTTTTGTGACAAAAACGTTTTTAGGGCGTGTTGTGCCAAAAAATATTATGGTTGTGCCAATTTCTAACGCCGAAAATACCCTTGGTGTCTTAGCCCTTGCTTCCGTTAAAGAATACAGCAGAACAAATATTAACGAAATTGACTTTTTGAAAAGATATGTGGCCATGGCCGTGTCAAACTCCCTGATTTATGAAAGTTCAAAGAGGCTTGCCAGAGAGCTTAAATTCCAGAACCAGCTTATTGCTGATTTAAATACTGAGCTTGAAAATAACATTAGCCATAAAACCATCTTGATGAGCACCTTGATTGACAGCATTAAATACTGTGCAATATACGCAATTGACCCATATGGCTCAGTTATTGCATGGAATCTTGAATGCAGCAAGCTTTTCAGTGTAAAAAAAGAGGACGCAATGGGAAAGAACATTTGCGACCTTTATAGAGTTTTCGATATTGAGAAAAGCGTTATTGATTTTCAAATAGATTATGTAATCAAAAACGGAAGTTATCACGAAAAAAGTTGGAAAACAAAACAAGACGGTACCTCCGTCTTTCTTGACGTTGATATTTATGCCGTTTATGACGAAACTAAAGAAGTTACGGGAATGACTTGTGCGATAAAGGACTTAACCGCCGCAAAAAACGCCGAACGTTACATGATATTTGAACGGCATGTAGTTGATGAAATTTTGATTAGGAGTCACCGTCTGCTTCTCATTGCGGACGAAAACCTTACCATTACGAAAACCAGCGCACAGATTAGAGAGACAATAGGAGATTGTGTGGGAATCCCTCTTTATAACATCTTTGAAGACTCAGAAAAAGTTCATCATTTTATTATGGATGATATGGAGGGAGAACGGAATCTCCCTGTTACTATTAAAAATACAGGGGAAGAGGTTATAATGAACCTGATATTTATTGGCGGAAACGAACACAATTCAAAGAGGATATTAATATACCTTGATTAAGTCAAATCATTATAATGAAGTGACAGTGCTTAAACTATCACCGGAGAAATTGAATACTAATGAAACGTGAGGATTTAAATATACATTGACTACGAACGCTGCTTCGTCTCTCCCATTTGACGGCGTGTATTGCGTGTCATATGGTATGTGATTTTTCGTGAGCAAAGTTATTAATGCAATATACTGGGTAAAATTCATTACTCCATTGCCTATAAAACTCTGCAACATATTTGCGGATAATAGATTTAAAATCCCATTCGCATTTCCGCTCAAATTATTATTCATTTCCTCACCTCAGCCCGGCGCTATACTACTTTTCTATAATATATTCAAGCCGTATGAAATGTTTACTTTCCCTAATCAAAGCAAAAATGACAATATCTCCTCTATCTCAGACAAAGTCTGAGCTTTATTTATTTTAAGCTTTGCCGCGCCTGAGCCTTTTATTCCCTTTAAATACCAGCATAGATGCTTTCGCATTTCAAGAACGCCCTGTCTTTCGCCTTTAAGACTGATATGTGAACGGGCGTGCTTTATTGCCATGTCTATTTTTTCTTTAAGAGTTGGTGGTTCCCATTTTTCAGAGTTCAGATATGCCCTTATCTCCTGGAAAATCCAAGGATTACCTTCTGCTGCCCGTCCAACCATGACAAAATCACAGCCTGTTTCAGAAAGCATTTTTTTTGCTGTCTCCCCTGAAACCACGTCACCGTTTCCGATAACTGGGATTTTAACTGCTTCCTTAACCTGCCTTATAATCTCCCAATCAGCCGCACCTAAATAAAATTCTGACCTTGTTCTGCCGTGGACACAGACAGCGGAAGCGCCCGCGGCTTCAATGACCTTTGCGATTTCAACGGCGTTTACAGTGCTTTTGTCAAAGCCCTTCCTAATTTTTACAGTGACAGGCTTGCCCGCTCCTTTTACAACAGACGAAACGATTTTAAACACCAAATCAGGGTTTTTCATAAGGGCAGAACCTTCCCCGTTTTTGACTATTTTAGGCACAGGACAACCCATGTTAATGTCAAGTATTTCACAGGGATGCTCTCTCAGTCTCTCGGCTATATCTCCTAAAATATCAGGCTCAGAACCAAAAATTTGGACACTTAGCGGACTTTCCTCAGTCTTCGTTCTCAGAAGTTCCTTAGTGTTTTCGTTGTTATACATCATGCCCTTAGCGCTTATCATTTCAGAACAAACAAGACCTGCCCCAAAGGCTTTGCAAATAAGCCTGTAAGGCAGATCTGTTATTCCGGCCATAGGCGCTAATATGGCTCTATTTTCTATTTTAACGTCCCCGATGTTACACATGGGCGTTAGCCTCATAAAGAAGTTTAAGACCCTTTAAAAGCAAGTCAGGGTCGTGATGGTCAATAATTTTTGAACCGTTGACTACTATGTGAGCAAGACCTCCTGTAGCCACAACAACGGTATCAGGGCGCAAATTCAGTTCCTGTTTAAGGCGGTTAACAATATATTCCGTCTCGCCAATGGCTGAAAATGCGATTCCGGCCTGAACGCTTGTAATGGTGTCCACTGCCACTATGGTTTTAGGAAGAACCACATCAACTCTTCCTAGCAAAGCGGCCCTGCTGAAAAGGGCTTCGGCGCAAATCCTGATTCCGGGAGCAGTTACGCCTGTTAAAAACACGCCGTCCTCCGACACCACGTCATATTTTGTAGCTGTGCCGTAGTCAATGACAATAACCGCCGATTTATAAATATCATACGCGGCGGCACAATCGGCAATTCTATCTGAACCAACCTCAGCGGGAACATATTTATCCGCGCCGGAAAGGCTTATATTCATTTTCATTTTATAGTTAGCCACCAATGGCTTAATATTTAAATGCTTTTCTATTCCCATAACGAGAAAAGGAGTTAAATCAGGGTCAACCGAGGATATTATGCAAGAATCCACTTCCATGTCGAAGGCTTTTAATGTGGAATTCAGGATATGTCCTATTTCGTCAGCGGTTTTATACAAAGCCGTTGACAACCGCCATGTATCAAGAAGTTCGTCCCCTCTGTACACCCCAAAAACTATATTTGTATTCCCAACATCTATTACAAGGAGCACTACTTTTCCTCCTTAATGTTTAATCCCTCAATAATACTTCTGCCGTCGCCGGTCATAAATGCTACATACCACAGCGAAAGACCGTGGAATAAATCCTTTTTCTCTGCTTCCAGATTGCTAACAGCAAGTCTTGCACCGATTTCGTCATAGTCCATATCATTTTCGGCCTTTTCCGTTTCCATGTACAAAGAACCGTCCTGTAGAAAACCCAGAGTGAATATACCTCCGTTCTCCTCAGTAAACAGCGTTGACAAAATCCTGATTTCGTCCTGTACCTCTTTCGGTATTCCGTTAAATTCGCTGTTAAAATAATATTTTCTGTTATATGCGGATGAGGCGGATAATACAGTTTTCATATTTGTCTCCTAGATTTGTTTTATTTATGATCAAAACAAATTTCGTTATCATATTTCATATGTTTACAAAAGGTGGTTCCAAAATCAGTTAAACGAGTCCAACGTTCAATTGCTGTTTCAAGTGATTGGTAAAAAGCTGATTTATCTATTGTAGCTAGTAATCCTAATGAAATTAATCTATCAACCTTGTGTGAATCCCGTTGCTCTTCAATCAGGAGTTCCTTACGCTGATCCGTGCTTAACTTCATTTTATTATATCTGTATTTATCAAATAAAACACTGTAATCAGACGCAAACATTCTTCTATTTGCTTCCGACAATTCGCAAAAGGTTTCCCAAGAGAAAAATCCATTAACGTATGATTTATAAAAATTTGCCAGAGTGATTGACTGAATATTATTTATTTGGGAATTTAATAATATAATAACTCTTCCAAGTTCTTTTTCTGCCTTTTTTGTATCGTTATTAATCATCTCACGATAATCCTTTAATTTTTCAGGATCAACTGTTCCATCGTTAAATGTTTTTATAAAGACAATAGTTTGTTTTAGTAAGTTTCGGTCATAAATATTAATAGCTATTTTAAATAATGCGGATATTGTTCCAGAAAGGGGTAGATCCTTTAATATACCATCTGCCAATAACGAATCTATACCCATTTCTAACATTTCTTCTCCCAGTTCAACGACGGGTTCAAATAGTGACTTTGCAAATGAAGGTATAATCTCATACATAGTCTAGCACCTCTTCTTGTCATCCTGAGCGTAGCGAAGAATCTTACCGTTGAAAAAAGGCAAGATTCTTCTGCTGCACCTTAGGATGACAAAATAATTCCTGTGGTTATTCTTTAAGGAAATGTAGAGAAAATAAATTATACGTTAATAGGGTATTCTCCAGTAAAGCATCCCACACAGAAGCCAGATCTTGAACATGGCGCAATATTAAGCGTGTCCTCAATAGTCAAATATTCAAGACTGTCCGCACCTATTAGTTTTCTTGTTTCTTCCAATGAATGTGTATTGGCAATAAGCGTATCGGTCGAAGGAACATCCGTTCCGAAGAAGCATGGGAATTTGAAAGGAGGTGAACTTACGCGAACGTGAACTTCTTTTGCTCCGGCTTCTCTAAGAAGGTTTACAATCCGGGCGCAGGTTGTGCCTCTGACGATAGAGTCGTCTACTAAAATGATTCTTTTGCCCGCAATATGGGGTCTGACAGGGTTAAGCTTCACTCTTACAGCATGTTCTCTTGCAGACTGCCCCGCATTTATAAATGTTCTTGCAATATACCTGTTTTTTACAAAGCCTTCAACAAATGGAAGCCCTGATTCCATAGAATAACCCATAGCGGCAGCGATTCCAGAATCCGGCACGCCAACAACGATATCGGCTTCAACGGTTGAGCGTTTTGCTAAAAAGCGTCCGGCAGCTTTTCTTGCGTCATGAACGAACTGACCTTCAATTAAGCTGTCTGGTCTTGCAAAATAAATATGCTCAAAAATACAGATTTTTCCCTCAGGATTAACGCAGTTATCCTTTATGGAAATGAGTTCGCCGTTTTTAACAACAACAACTTCGCCCGGAAGAACATCTCTTTCAAATTTTGCGTCAATGACGTCAAGAGCGCAGGTTTCGGAAGCGAAAACAATAGAACCATCTTTTTTACGTCCTATGCAAAGGGGGCGGAATCCGAATGGGTCACGGGCGGCCATAATTTTTTCAGGGCTCATTACAATAATTGAATATGCGCCCACAAGTTTTTTCATTGAGTTAGCCACGGCCATTTCTATGCAGGAAGTATTAAGGCGTTCTTTTGCAATAGTATAGGCAATAACTTCTGTGTCGGAAGTGGTTTGATAAATAGCACCGGCCTGTTCAAATTCTTTCTTTAATTCACTGGCGTTTATAATGTTTCCGTTATGAGCTACAGCAAGAGTTCCCTTGACATAATTAAGCACTAGGGGTTGAGCGTTTGCAACTGTTGCCGCAACACCGTCAAGAGCGGCGCGGACATGACCCATAGCCATTTTGCCTTTTAATCTTGTTAAAACATCGTCCTTAAATACATCATTTACAAGGCCAAGTTCCTTGTGATAGGTGATTTCCCGATTCAGATTGCAGGCAATGCCGCAGCTTTCCTGTCCTCTGTGCTGAATCGCCATGAGACCATAGTAAACGTCATGAGACGTTTCCATGTCCGAGTTGTGATAAATACCAAAAATTCCACATTCTTCATGAATTTCATTAAACACAGTCTTCTCCTCCATTAGTCAGCGTGAAAATTTAAAGTTACATTATGTTTTGTAATTTTACTAACTAGTGTCCTTTTTCCAGCCCTTTAAATCTGAGCGGATTATAGCCGTAAAAACTTTGTCATCAATTTGCGGAAAGTTTCCGGCATTTGTTTTTAAAAATTCTTTCATTTCGGCTCTTTTTGTGTAACCGTCAGCCGGACATGGATTTTTTACAACAGGCAAATTTTCTGATTTAGAAAAATCTATTATGTCTTTTTCAGGGGTCAGCAAAAGAGGGCGGATAGAGTGAATATTTTTCCGGCTTAGATATGTGACCGGGGAAAAAGTATGTATTCTGCCTTCAAAAAACAGGCACAAGAGGAAAGTTTCAACAACATCGTCTTTATTATGGCCAAAGGCCACCTTATTACAACCAAGTTCCACAACAGCATCGTCAAGAGCGCCTTTTCGCATTTTTGAACAGAGAGAACAGGGATTCTTTTCCTTTCTGTCCTCAAAGATAACATGTCCAATATCTGTTTCTACTACTCTATAATCAACTCCTAAATTTTCGCAGAACTCCGATACTTTGGAATAATCAGCGCCTAAGCCTAAATCCACAGTTATGCCGAAAAGAGAATATTTTTTCGGATAAAAACGCCTCATACTGCTAAGAGCGGCCAAAAGGGCAAGAGAATCCTTCCCCCCTGAAACACCAACGGCTATTCTATCGCCGTCTTCAATCATTCCATATTCGTCACATGCTTTTCTAACAAAAGATAATAGTTTCTGCAAGTTCATTTTTTAGCTTCCCCTTTGTCATGGAATGGCTTTATGTGGAAAAGTAAAACTTAAAAATCTATTTTTAAACTACGCATTTTATGATATAATAGATAAAGAAATTTTGCAATAATTTTTTTGTTCCAAAATATGAAAGGGATGATGCTCTGCTTGAGAACATTTTGGTTCTATACTTATTTAGTCATAAGTCTTTTTCCCAAATATTTCCAGTCCTTTAAGATGAAGAAGCTGAAAAAAACTCTGTCTGAAAAAGAATTTATTGCTCTGGCTGATTGGCATATTACAAAATGGGCTTGCAAACAAGTTAGAAATACCGGGGCGCGGGTCACAATAACGGGCGCTGAAAATATCCCGGAGCATGAAACAGTCTTATTCATAAGCAACCACCAAAGCAATTTCGATATCGGGATTTTTCTTGGTCTGATACATAAGCCTAAGGGCTTTATAGCTAAGTATGAAACCCTGAAACTTCCAATTATCAGAACCTGGATGAAATTTATTAACTGTGTATTCATGGACAGAACAGACATGAAGAAACAGGCTAAAGCCATTCTTGAGGGCATAAAGCTTATTGAAGAAGGTAACTCAATGGTGCTGTTCCCAGAAGGAACCCGCTCAAAGGGAGATAAAACAGGTGAATTTAAAGCCGGAAGCTTTAAGCTTGCCACTAAGACTTTAGTAAAAATCATACCTGTTACAATAGACGGCTCATATAAAATTATTGAGTCCAATAACAACAGAATCCGCCCGGCAGACGTATTTGTCACAATACATAAACCAATTGAAACAAAGGAAATGACAAAAGAAGAGCTTTCGGCTCTACCTGATATCGTAGAAAAAATTATTAAATCGGGATTTAAAAACAATAAAAATAACTAAAAATAAATATTACGGAGGAAATTATGAAAAACATTATTTTAGGCAGAACCGGACTTGAAGTATCAGAGCTTTGTTTTGGCGCGCTTCCCATGGGACCACTTCAAAAAAATCTTACTATTGAAGAAGGCGCTGATTTGATTGCATATGCGCTTGATAAAGGAATCACTTTTGTTGACACAGCTCAGATGTATAGAACCTATCCAATGATTAAAGAAGCGTTAATAAAAAGCGGCAAAAAACCTGTTATTTCAACAAAATCCGCCGCAACTACCTATGAGGATATGGAAAAGGCTGTTCATGAAGCACTTTCTTCTATGGGACTTGAAAAAATTGATATTTTCCTGCTTCATGCCGCAAGAGTCGGCGACGATTTGTTTGAAGCAAGAGCCGGTGCATGGCA
>CAYLSP010000058.1:0-7821 GCA_964385935.1 uncultured Defluviitaleaceae bacterium | reverse complement strand
TGAAGGAGGCGTTGTTTTTGAAATACCGCTTAATCCGCCCATACCCAAAAGGATGGTAGGCCTTATAAAACTCAAAGGGGTAAACATGTCCCTGGCTTCAGGGAAGTTTATAGATCTTATTAACAAAGACAAAATGATAAGGAGCAAAGGAAATGAATCTAATTTATGAGGGAAAGACAAAGAACGTTTATCAGCTTGAAGATGGAAACTATTTGTTAAAACTGAAAGACGATGCAACAGGGAAAGACGGAGTTTTTGATCCAGGCGAGAACTCAGTAGGACTTACTATCTTAGGTCTTGGCAGAGAATCCCTTAAGATGAGCCGGTATTATTTTGAAAAATTACAAAAGAGCGGCGTGAGAACACATTTTGTGGACTCAAATATTGAAGACGCTACAATGACCGTTAAGCCTGCAAAAATATTTGGCAAGGGAATTGAAATAGTCTGCCGTTTAAGAGCTACAGGAAGCTTTATAAAACGCTACGGTGCATATATTGACGAAGGAGAAAAGCTTGATTTACTCGTTGAATTTACTTTAAAAGACGATATTAAAGCTGACCCGCCGATTGCGGAAGATACATTAGTTATGTTAAACATCATGACAAGAGAACAAATCGCCGAAATTAAACCTCTTGTTAAACAAGTTGCAAGAATGATAAAAGTTGACTTGGCTGAAAAGGGACTTGAACTCTATGATATAAAGTTTGAGTTTGGTGTAATTGACGGTGAAGTTGCCTTAATAGACGAGATTTCAGGCGGAAACATGAGAGTCTATAAAGACGGAAAATGGCTTCAACCTATGGAGCTTAAAGAATATTTTAATTAAGAGAAGAAATGAAAAAATGAAAAAATGGTTTGATGGGGGATTGGGAGATGATTGATAAGAAAAGAACCAACTTAACTATAACAATGACAGCTATGATGATATGTGTCACAGGCATTTTGGGGTTTACTCCAATTGGAACTATCCCGCTGGGAGTTGTTCAAATAACTATTGCTCATTTGCCGGCTATTATAACGGCAATGACGGTTGGATTCATACCTTCACTTGCTGTGGGGCTATCACTTGGTGTCATGAGCCTTATTAGGGCAGTTGCAATGCCTTCATCACCCCTTGATCCTTTTTTCTTCAATCCTATTGTTTCAGTTCTTCCACGAATATTAATAGCAGTTACAACATATTTTGTATTTATGGGCATTAGAAAACTAATGAAAAAATGGAGGGCAAGAGACATAGTTTCAGTAATTGCGGGAGCCGCTGTTGGAAGTATGACGAATACAGTTTTAGTTCTTTTGGCGCTGTATTTTATATATTTCAACGAGCTTGTTAAGCTTGCTGGCTCTGCAACTGTTGAAGCAGTTTTATGGGGGATTGCAACACTGAACGGTCTCAGCGAAATGGCTGTTACTACCGCGTTATGCGTTATAATCGTTCTGGCCCTTCAAAAAACGAAGCTTAGTCAAATAGAGTGATCATTAGGAGGATATTATGCAGATTGATTTGAACAATATCAAGGTTTTTATCGAAGAGGATTATGACAAATTAAGCAAAAAATGCGCTGAGGTAATTAAAGCGCAGATGAATTCAAAACCTGATTCAAATATTGGTTTTGCAACAGGCGGAACTCCTGTTGGAACATATAAAGAGCTTATCAGGATGAACGCTGAAAAAGAAGTTGATTTTTCAGGCATAACCGCATTTAACCTTGACGAATACTATCCTATTTTAAAAAGTGATTCACAGAGCTATGATTACTTTATGAAAGATAATCTTTTTAATCATGTGAACATTAAAAAAGACCGCCTGTTTATTCCAAACGGCGAAGCAAAAGATGTTGATCTGGAATGTGAAGAATATGAGAAGCATGTTATGAGCGCAGGTGTTGACTTACAGATTCTTGGCCTTGGCTTAAACGGACATATAGGTTTTAACGAACCAGAATCAGTCTTTACTGGAAAAACACACCATGTTAACTTAGACGAATCAACAATTAACGCTAATGCCCGTTTCTTTAATAGTTATGAGGAAGTTCCAAAAAGCGCGCTGACAATGGGTATTAAAACCATTATGATGGCGAAAAAAATATTGATTATGATTAGCGGCGAAAACAAGGCAGAAATAGCTGAAAAGATTTTCTTCGGCGATATAACACCTTTTGTTCCAGCCTCTGTTTTACAGCTTCACCCGGACGTAACCGCTGTTTTAGATAAAGAAGCGGGAAGCAGGATAATGAAGAGGATCTAATATGAAAATCCTTCATACATCTGATTGGCATCTTGGGAAAAACTTAGAAAAATTCTCAAGATTATATGAACAGGAAAATTTCTTAAAAGAACTTTTAGCGATTTCTGATGAAGAAAACGTGGACGCTATTGTTGTGGCTGGGGATGTTTATGATTCTTTTAACCCTCCTGCGGCGGCTGAACAGTTATTTTATTTTTATGCAAGGGAACTGACAAAGGGGGGCTTACGCCCCCTTGTTGTTATTCCGGGAAATCATGATAACCCCGAACGACTTTCCGCAAGCGCGCCTTTGGCCATGGACTCGGGCATTATTATTGTGGAGTCAATAAATTCTGTTATCCCCTTGGGGAATTGCGGGAAATTCAAAATAATTAAATCTCAGGAAGGGTATTTTGAAATCGATTTATATGGCAAAACCCTTTCCGTTATCGCAGTCCCATTTATAAGTGAGAAAAGAATCGGACGAATTTTGACTGAAAAGGCGTCTGAATCTGAAATAAAGGAAAAGACAAATACACTTTTGAAAGAGCATTTAGAAACGCTATCTAAAAATTTCTCTGAAAATTCAGCTAATATAATGATTGGGCATTTTTTTCTTGCGGGCGGAATTACGTCTGATTCTGAAAAAATCATCCAGTTCGGGGGAAGTTCTGCCATAAGCCCTTCCGTTTTACCGGAAAAAGCTCATTACATAGCCATGGGACATCTCCACAGACCACAGAAAATCCCATATAAAGCCAACGCCTATTATTCAGGCTCTCCAATTGATTATTCTTTAAGTGAGACGGCTGTTAAGAAAAAGGTTTATATTGCGGATATTTCTGATGAGTGTGTTTCTGTTAGTTCTAGGCTTTTAAGCTGTTTATTTCCTTTGAAAAAAATTAGGGGAACTTATCCCGATGTACTGTCAAGTCTTGAAAATTTGGGTGATAATTTTTATGCCTATCTTGAAATTGAAACAACAGAGCATTTAACTAATCTAGAGCGAAAAGCGCTTTTTAACACCAATAGCAGAATTGTTGAAATTTCTATTTTGGGAAAAACCGAATATGAAAAAAATGAAGAAATTGTCACGAAGTCCTTTGAAGAAGAATTTTGCGACTTCTTTGAATATAAAAATGGATTTAGACCGGGCAAAGATGTGATTGAGCTTTTTTTGTCAATAGTAGGGGAGGGCGGCAATGAAACCTCTTAAATTGAAAATTCAGGGACTGAACAGCTTTACCGAAGAACAGGAAGTTGATTTTTCTCTTTTGCCCGAAAGGGGTATTTTTGGCATTTTCGGTCCAACAGGGAGCGGAAAAACCACGATTTTGGATGCAATTACCCTTTCTTTGTATGGGAAAATTGCGAGATTCAAAAAGGATGTCCAAAGCAGTTATATAAATTCGGAGTGCGAAAAGGCTTATGTTTGCTTTGAATTTGCGCTAAGTGCTTCTGATGGTGAATGGAACTACATAGCTGAGCGGGAATATAAAAGAGCTAGTAAATCGAAAAGACAGTTTGAATGTACGTATTGCCGGCTTACTAAAAAGAATGAACAACAAACAATTGTTCTTGCCGAACGAAAAGAAAAGGAAGTAACTGACGCTATAGTTGAACTCTTTGGGCTTGAATATAACGATTTTATGAGGGCTGTTATTATTCCTCAGGGGAAATTCAGCGAATTTTTGCTTCTTGAAAATCAGGACAGGAAAAATATGCTTGAAAGGATTTTCAATTTATATGAATATGGGAAGGAACTTAATGAAAAGGTTAGGGCAGAACTGAGGAAACAGGAGGGACTTTGTGAAAAGCTAAAAGAACGGCTTTACGCTTTTGAAGGTTTTACAAAGGAAAGTCTTGATTTACATATTGAAGAACTGGAGAAAATAAACGCTGACACTTTGGAAATGGCTGAAAAGCAAAGGGCGGCGGAATCAGTTTATAATCAGTATCTCGAACATAACAAAAATCACCAATTACTTTTGGAGCATGAGAAAGATTTTGAAAAGCTTGAAGCTATTCGTCCTCAAGTAGAGGAAAAGTCTAAAAAAGTTATGATGGCTGAAAAGGCTCGTTATGCCGCCTCTCTAATTCTGGAAGTGAAGGAATGGGAAAGGCTTTTGAGGGAAGCGGCTGACAATTTATCAAAGGCGAAAACGGAAAAAAGTCATAGGGCTTTAAGCCTGGGGCAGAATCTTGAAAAGTATGAAAACTGGACGAAAAGAAAAGATGTTCGCCTCCCTGCTATTTATGAGGAGTCTGAAAAGCTTAAAACTGCTTTAATGAAGCTTAACTCCATATTAATAAGGGAACGGGAACTGGATCTTGATGCAAAGAATTGTCAGAAGTTAATGAAGGAATTAGAGGGTAAAAATCTGGATTTTGCGAAATTGAACGAAAGTCATGTCTCTTATTCAAATAAAATTGAGACACTAAGACAGCGCAAAGCTTCCCTTTCAAATAGTTTGGAAAATCTGGAACTTGTCCGTCAAGGGGCTTTGCTCTCAAAGGATTATTATGAAAAAATTGCTGCTTTGAAAAATGATACTGAATTAATAAAGGCGGTTAATAATAAGCTTTTGATTGAAAAGAAAAATTATATTGAAGCCGTTGAAAGAGAGAAGGAAATAGATTCAGAGCTTGCCAATTTGGAGCTGAAAGCTAAAGAGTTGGAAAAGAAAAAAGAAGAAGCACGTCTTTATGAAGTTAGCTTTAAAGAAGCTCAAAAGCAAAATATGGCATTTGCACTGTCGGCTTTTATTGAAAAGGACATGCCTTGCCCAGTGTGCGGTTCAACACACCATCCATGTCTAGCTGAAAATAATTCAAATTATGATATGGATGATATTGAAAAAAAGCTGAAAGCCATTTATCACGAAATTGAGGAGTATAATAAAAAGATTTCTGATGAAAATATGCAGATTCTTAGGAAAAAAAGTGAGGTTGATTCACTTAAATCTTTGAGCCTTCAAAGGATTAAGGATTTGGAGGAAGAGATTAAAAGGCTGACTGAGGATTTTGAGCAGAAAAAACAGAGGGCTTCAAGTGTTATTGAGGAGCTTAAAGTTTTGGCTGAGAGAACCAAGACTGAGTTGACCGATGATGCATTTCATAAAAAACTTGAAGGTTTGTTAAGAGTACAAGCAGAGTTTAAGGAGATAGATGAAAATATTGAAAAACTCAGGTTAGTGATTGAAAATATTGAAAAGGAGAGAGAAGTATTAAAAAATGAAATTAATACTTTTAGTACGAACATTAGGATAATAAAAGAAACAGGCAGGGTTAAGCGGGAGAGTATTAAGAGCGAAAAGTTAGAGATAGAAAAACTTTCCTCTGACCCGGAAGCGGGCCTAAAAGTCTTGACTGCTGAGAAAGAGGCTATTATTTCCCAAGAACAGGTGTTAAAATTGGAAAATGACAGTTTGGTTTCTAGCATTAACGAGCTTGAAAAACAGATTGCTGGATTAGAGGAAAAGAACCGGATTTTTGAGGGAAAATATAGGGACGTAAAGGAGTCTCTTAGGCTAGAAATGGAAGAAAAGGGTTTTTCAGAAATACAGGACATATTAAATTCTGTTTTGGAAAAGGAAGTCATAGCCGATGTTGAAAAGGAGATTAAGGCTTATAACGAAAGGGTTCTTACCACGAAAAGCCATATAACAAGGCTTATTGAGACGTTAAATCGCGTTGAAAGAAACGAAATTTTGGACATGCTTTTAAAATCTAGGGAAGAGCATGAAAGTCTTAAAATCAAACTTTTAACGCTTGCAAAAAACTCTGCGGTTATTTTGGAAAAAATTGAAGAAACTAAGAAAAAGTTGGCTCTGTCGGAGACGGTTGAGGGAGAACTGAAAAAATCTGAAAAGCGTTTATCCCTTTTGAAAGTTATTGAAACGACTTTAAGGGGAGGGGACTTTGTAGAATTTGTGGCAAAGAGGAATTTGTCATATATTGCCAGAGAGGCTTCAGGGCGGCTTTTGTCAATAACCCATGGCCGGTATGAAATTGATCTGGATGATGCGGATTTTGTCATCAGGGACAGGTTCTCAGGAGGGAAACTCCGCTATCCACAAAGTCTTTCTGGGGGAGAGGTATTTATAGTGTCGCTATGTCTGGCGCTGGCTCTTTCCGCGAGAATTCAGTTGAAAAACAGCTCGTCTCTTGATTTTTTCTTTTTGGACGAAGGATTTGGTGCTCTTGATGATAATGCTCTTGATGCGGTTATAAAATCATTGACAAGTTTAAAAGATGAGAGGATGTTGGTGGGAGTAATCTCTCATGTTGACAAAATAATGAGGGAAATACCATCTCAAATTTTGGTAAATTATTCTGATTTAGTCGAAAATGGTTCGCGTATATCTATCAAATAGTCAAAAAAATAACAATTTCAAATATTATGTTGAATATTTACAATTTTGTGATATAATTAGTCTGATAAAACTAGGAGGTGCAACATTATGTACGATTTTGAATTTATTAAAAATGCCGACCCCGAGCTTGCCGGGGCTATAGCGGAAGAGATGGAAAGACAGCAAGGCAATATTGAATTAATTGCCTCAGAGAACTTCGTTTCAAAGGCTGTTATGGCCGCCCTGGGTTCAACTCTGACCAATAAATACGCAGAAGGATATCCCGGAAAACGTTATTATGGCGGTTGTGAAAAAGTTGACATAGCTGAAAACCTTGCAAGAGAAAGAGCAAAAAAACTCTTCTCCGCTGAACATGCTAACGTTCAGCCTCACTCAGGCGCACAGGCTAACATGGCTGTTTGCTTTGCGGTTTTAAATCCAGGCGACAAAGTTATGGGTATGGATTTGTCACACGGCGGACATTTAACCCACGGAAGCCCTGTAAATTATTCAGGTAAGATGTATAACATCGTGGCTTATGGAGTTAATAAAGAGACTGGTAAAATAGATTATGATAACGTTCGCGAAATCGCTCTTAAAGAAAAACCTAAAATGATTATCGCTGGTGCCAGCGCTTATTCAAGAATTATAGATTTTGCAAAATTCAGAGAAATTGCTGACGAAGTTGGCGCTTATTTGCTTGTTGATATGGCTCATATAGCCGGTCTTGTAGCGGCTGGTCTTCATCCAAATCCAGTTCCTTATGCTGATTTCGTTACAAGCACAACACATAAAACTCTTCGTGGCCCAAGAGGCGGCTTAATTCTTTGCAGCGAAGAAAACTCAAAGCTTATTGATAAGTCTATCTTCCCCGGAATCCAAGGCGGCCCTCTTATGCACGTTATCGCTGCTAAAGCAGTTGCTTTCCATGAAGCGCTCAGCGATGACTTTAAAGTATACTGCAAAAACGTTATCGCCAACGCTGCGGCTCTTTCTAACGGCTTAACAAAGAGAGGATTTAACATTGTTTCAGGCGGAACTGATAACCACGTAATGCTTGTTGACCTTCAGAATATGAATATCACAGGCAAGGATGCTGAACACAGACTTGACGAGGTTAAAATCACCTGTAATAAAAATACTATTCCTTTCGATCCTCAAAGCCCATTTGTCACAAGCGGCATAAGACTTGGTACAGCGGCTATGACAACAAGAGGATTAATCGAAAGCGATATGGATAC
>CAYLSP010000057.1:0-7862 GCA_964385935.1 uncultured Defluviitaleaceae bacterium | reverse complement strand
CGCCGAAAATTACACTCCAGAAAACACCGTCATTTCCATAGCCGGAAATGTTGACGATAAAATGATAGAAAAAATAAAGGAATTATTTTCAAAGCCTTCCGGAAATGGACAGCAAAGAACTTACACCGTTCCTGTGTTCACGCCCGGTTATCTTGAAATAGAAAAAGATATTGAACAGCTTCATCTGCTCCTTTCTTTTGACAGCTTCGGAGTGGGTTCAGACGAAACATATTCGATGGCTGTGCTTAACACCGTTTTTGGCGGCGGCATGAGCTCCCGGCTTTTTCAGAATATCCGCGAGGATAAAGGACTTGTTTATTCAATTTATAGCTGCAATTCAAGCTATTATGACGTTGGAATTTATGGAATATACTCAGCCCTTAGCCCTGAAAACGCAAAGGACGCGCTGAGATATATATTTGAAGAAATAGAAGGGCTAAAGCAGAACCCTATTACTGACGAAATCATAAACAGAGCCAAAGAACAGATAAAGAGCAATCATATAATGGGGCTAGAAAGCTCTTCAAACAGAATGAGTTCTCACGGCAGAGGGGTTTTGCTGCTCAACAGAACCCTTTCAACCGAAGAGCTTATAGCAAAAGTTGATGCTGTAACGAAAGAAAGCATTTCGGCTCTTGTTGATAAGGTGTTTTTGGGAAAAAAGCCGGGTCTTTGTGCTGTAGGCAATCTTTCTAAAGGGCTTGAAAGTTTTTATTTAAATAATTACGGAGCGTGACATATGGCAAAAGAAAAGTTTTTAATAGCCAGAACAGCGGATGCCCTTGACCTGCCGCTTCCAACTATGGCGACAACAGGCTCTGCGGGTTATGACCTTCACGCAAATATAATAGAAGATAAAATTATACCAAAAGGCTCTTTTGCCCTGATTCCCAGCGGGATAAAAATTTCTTTGCCAAATGGCTATGAAGCACAAATCAGGCCCCGTTCCGGCCTTGCCATAAAAAACGGCATTTCTTTACTAAACACCCCTGGCACAATTGACTCTGATTACCGCGGGGAAATAAAACTCATTATGATAAACTTTTCAAATACAGACTTTGTGGTTCACAGAGGTGACAGAATCGGGCAAATGGTAATTAATAAAATCGAGATTTCCCCTTTTCTTGAAGTTAGCGAGGACGAGCTTGATTCGACGGAAAGAGGAGAAGGCGGATTCGGACACACAGGTTTGGAGGGATAATTATGACAAAGAACAGAATTATTTTAAGCGTTGCATTGTTTTTGGCAGTATGCGCTTCTACGTTCATATTTTTGGAGATTCGGGAAAACAACTCAATAGAGCCTATTTTTGCCGATGATACAGTAAACGAGATATGGAAGGACACGGGAATTATTTTTAAACCCGGAGAACTGCCTTCCGGAAAAGTCCCACCTGTCGTAACAATCCCGGAAACTCCTGCGCCAACTCCAACGCCTGTCCCTGTCTATAACGCAACAATTTCTGTGACAGGCGACCTTATGGTTCACGAATGGCAGCTTGACGACGCTAAGAAAAAAGGCAACGGAACACATACTTTCGATTATTGCTTTGAAAATGTCAAGAAGTATTTGTCCGCCGCTGATTATACAATGGGGAATCTGGAAACCACTTTTGCAGGTCCTGATACGCCATATTCCGGCTATCCAGTGTTTTCTGCTCCCGATTCCTTCGGAGAAGCCCTTAAAGCCGCCGGTTTTGATTTTTTGACCACCGCCAATAACCATTGTAACGATAAATGGGAAAAAGGAATACTGCGTACTATAGATGTTCTCGACGAATTAGGTTTTGACCACACTGGGACGTTTAAGAGCCAGCAGGACAGGGATGCTGTGCTTCTAAAGAATATTAACGGCATAAAATTCGTCTTTATCAGCTATACCTATGGTACAAACGGCTTACCGCTTACAGAAGGTAAGGACTATCTTGCAAATATATTGGACGAAAATCTGATTAAAAGCGACATAGAGCGCGCAAAGCTTTTAAAGCCCGATTTTATTGTGGTGCTTCCTCATATGGGCAATGAATATGAGCTTGCCCCAAGGCAGGTTTTTAAAGACTGGGTAAATGTTATGCTCAAAGCAGGCGCGGATATTGTTTTGGCTTCACATCCTCATGTTTTACAGCCGGTGGAGTTCATTGAAGTAGAGGATGAAAACGGCGAAAAAAGGCAGTGTTTTGTGGCATATTCCCTTGCGAACTTCATTTCTTCCCAAAGAACTAAACCAAGAGACGCCGGTCTTATTCTAAATATGGCATTTGAAAAAACTGAGGGCGAAAAGGCTTTCATAAAGTCAGTTTCCTACATTCCTACATGGGTACAATTTAAGGACGCTTCGGGGGCATATTATATAACGGTCTTATCAGTTAATGACGCATTAACAGCTGTTAAAAACGGCGAAAAAGTTAATCTGAGACAGTCTGATATAAGTCGGCTCAAGGCAGTTCATAATGAGACTTATAAAATGATTTCCGGCGGCACTCCCCCGGAAGTCATGGAGAACGAATATTTTATATATAACGTACAAAAAGATAAAGATTAAGGAAGGTAGATATGAGGAAAGAATTAATTGTTAATAAAGGTATTCTGCACATTATTGACAACCAATTGGGCGAATCCCAGATGTCGGCTCAGGAGTTGGATCTTGATTCAGACGTTTGTTATGAATTTATTTCAAAGCATGTGAAGCGGCTCATTGATAACGCTGCGGCTAAAGAAGCCTGTTTTAACCCCGATTCAAAGGTTTTAGGTCTTGTAAAAGGCCTAATTTCTGGAGAAGTATTATTTAAAGACTTTTCAGGCGAAATTTGCGGAATTTTGAGCGAAATCATGCACGCAAATAAGGATATTCCTCCGGGGGATTTGATTATTTCCCAATTCAGTATAGGTTCTGAGGAATATATAGCTATATTAAAGCTTAACTATAAAGAATACTTCACACATAAAGTCTATGATAACGGCACAGAAAAGGATAATCAAATCGTTAAAATAAGGGAAATGCTGGGCGGAAAAGTGGAAGAAGCCTGCTTAATACCATATCATCCAATGGTTTTAAAGGTTTTGGAAAAACCCTATGTGGTAGACGGACAGTCAAGAAATTATTTTTCAGAAATACTGCTTGATTGCAGCGCCGAAATATCAAAAAAAGAAGCCGCCGATATTATAAACGAAATAACGGACGAAATCGTTGAAAAGCATTTCTCTGATTCTCCCGAACAGGCTACGAAAATAAAAATTGCTCTTTTAGAGGAATCCATTGAAGAAGAAGGAGTTATAAACATAAAGAGCATTGCTTCAAAGGTGTTTTCCGAGGACGAAGAACTAAAGACTGAATACATACAAATGGCTGAGGAAGCCGGAATAAAGGGAAATATCGACTTTGGCGACAAATATGTAAAACAGCAGTTCGGCAGTTATAAATACAAATCTTCAACTGGCATAGAATTGAAAGTCCCGACGAATTTATGCGACGACCCAGCCATTGTTGAGTTTATACAAAATGATGATGGCAGTCTGTCGGTTTTACTTAAAAACATGAGAAAATCCTAATGATTCAAAATCATATAATTTGGGGAGGGGATTGTTTTGAAAAGCTATAAGCAGTTTGTGGCGGGTATGTTGGCAGGGGCGTTTGTGTTCGGCTCTGTACCGGCATTAGCTGAAACAAAGAAGTTGGTAACTGCCATTTTTGGGCAGGCTAAACTGGTGGTAAACGGTGAAAAAGTTGACAAGGAAACGGTTATAATCGACGGAATAACATATGTCCCCCTTAGGGCAATTGGGGAAATGCTTAACCTTGATGTATACTGGGACGAAAGAACCAGCACTGCAAAACTGACCCAAAAGACCATGGAGAAATTACCCATAGAATCAAACAAGCCCAAAATTGACCAAATTAGATATGACATTAATGTTGTACAATATGACGAATATGGAAATATGACAATAGATATGGTTTATATAAACGATTCAGACTATCCAATAACATACTTTTCGCTGTCGTTATTGAATAAAAAAAATAATGAAAGAATTTATTTGTCCTCTGATGATACAGTACTGCCGGGAGAAATATCTCCTAAAATTTATTACTATACAGACCAAAGTATGGATTTAAAGAATTTAGAAAAACTAAAAACCCATGTAACATATGTTCAGCCGGACGGTACCAGAAGAGCAATTACATATGATTATAAATTAAAAACATATGAATAATGGGTTATATTAATTTAGTTATATAACAATCCCCCCTGAACATATTATTATATTCCGGGGGGATTTACATGGGAGATAGAATCTCGTTATTAAAAGGTCACAGCAAAAAGAGCCAATCCGCCAAAGTTTTTAAAATCTTAATTCCCGTCTGCGTTTTATTTGGAATAGCACTCGGGCTTTTTTATGCCGGTTGGTGGGGGCGTAAAGGTTTTAACTATCCGGTCACGGATATTTTGCCTCTAAACGCAAATAATATTGGTAATCTTGATACGTTTTTGGAGAGTCTGCTGAAATACGGGAAATACTCGGTGCTAATATGGCTCATGGCCTTTATTCCATATGGCCATTTAATATCCCTGCTTGTCATCATAATAAGGGGATTCGGCTATGGTTTCACAACGGGATTATTAATAAATTCCTTTGGCAGTGAGTCTGTAAAATACGTGATTCTGCTGTATTTGCCCCAAATGATTATCTCGTTTTTTGGATATTATTATGTTGCAAAAGGGGCTTTTTGCTTTTCTTCAAAAAATAATTATAAGGCTCCAATAACAGAAGGAAAAGCGCGTATTAATAGGATTTCAAGGTATTTTTTAACCCTTTTAATAGCTCTTATGTTCGAGATTTTTTGCGCTCTGATTGAAACAAAAATAACGCCGATTTTGTTATTTTTTGTTTAAAACACGTACATTGTTAATTGACAATTTTCTACAATCATGGTATATATATGGAATATCACTTTTACGATAAAAATGGAAGGTTGGTCGAAATGATTATTATAAAATTTCGAGAATTCTTAAAGCCATGTCCTCTTAGTAAAAATGATTCCCATCTTCAAGTTTCTTGCTTATATAAAATCTGCTCATCTGTTTTAAACAATAATATTTTTTCACATATAAGGGCGCTTGCGCCTGCTTTGAATTTACCTTTACTCTAAGGAATATTTTTTGTTGTTTTTTTCTGTAACCTTTTATCTATAAGCATAATTTAATAAAGGAGATAAACAAATTGGAGAATAATTACAAATCTGCCGGTGTGGATGTTGAAGCTGGATATCGGTCTGTGAGTCTTATAAAGGAATTTGTAAAGAAAACTGACAGAAAAGAAGTTCTGTCTGATTTAGGTGGTTTTGGCGGCATGTTTTCAATTGCGGCCGCTAAAGACATGAAAGACCCTGTGCTAGTTTCGGGAACTGACGGCGTTGGCACAAAATTAAAAATTGCTTTTCTGGCCGACAAACATGATACTATTGGAATCGATTGCGTTGCAATGTGCGTTAATGATATAGTTTGCTCGGGTGCTGAGCCACTGTTTTTTCTTGACTATATAGCCTGTGGGAAAAATTTTCCCGAAAAAATAGCCCAGATTGTTAAAGGCGTTTGTGATGGCTGTGAAATGTCGGGCTGTTCTCTGCTTGGTGGCGAAACAGCCGAAATGCCGGGATTTTATCCCGAAAATGAATACGATTTGGCCGGTTTTGCAGTTGGTATCGTTGACAGAGAGAAAATGATTGACGGAAAGTCAATTAAAGAAAATGATATATTAATAGGTATTGCTTCATCAGGACTTCATTCCAATGGGTTCTCCCTTGTCAGAAAAGTGTTAAACCCGAATTTACACAATTCAGACGTTTATATTGATGAAATAAACGGTACTTTTGCACAAAATTTACTGATTCCGACAAAAATATATGTCAAAACTATTTTGAATTTGAAAAATAAAGTCGATATAAAAGGAGTAGCAAATATTACCGGCGGTGGCTTCTATGAAAACATCCCCAGAATGTTTCCCGACGGTCTTAAAGGAGTTATTGAAAAAGGCTCTTTCCACACCCATGACATTTTTAAATATATTCAGAAAACAGGGGATATTTCTGAAAAAGTTATGTATAACACATTCAATATGGGAATAGGAATGGTAATCTGCGTAGAGAAGGATCAGGTTGACAAAACTCTTGCTTCACTTAAAGAGACGGGGGAAACTGCCTTTGTTATAGGTGAAGTGAAAAAAGGCCAGGGCATTGATATATGTTAAAACTGGGAGTTCTTGTTTCAGGCTCTGGAACTACGCTACAGGCCATTATTAACAGCATAGAAGAAGGTTATTTAAAGGCAGAAATAGTTTCGGTAGTGAGTAATAACAGCGGGGCATACGCTCTTGAGCGGGCGGATAAATATAATATCCCCTCCGCTGTAATAGAACCTAAAAGCTTTTCAAAACATGAGGAATTAGGTCAAGCCCTTTGTGACCACTTTGAAAAATATGATGTGGGACTTATTGTCGCCGCAGGGTATCTTGCCATGATACCTGAAAATTTTATTAAGAAATATAAATATAGAATTATGAATATCCATCCATCCCTTATACCCGCCTTTTGCGGCAAGGGGTTCTATGGATTAAAAGTACACGAAGAAGCACTAAAGAGGGGCGTAAAGGTAACGGGGGCTACGGTTCACTTTGTTGATGAAGTATACGACAATGGCCCTATTATCATTCAAAAAGCTGTTTCTGTGTTAGATACAGACACAGCAAAAAGCCTCCAGTTAAGGGTTATGCAGGAGGCTGAATGGATAATATATCCTGAGGCCATAAAGCTTTTTTCTGAAAACAGACTTAATGTAATAGACCACAAAGTTATTTTAACCAATGAGCCAGCGGGAGAGAAGCAATGAATATTTTAGTAGTCGGTTCCGGCGGTAGAGAACATGCTATTGTTAAATGTCTTAAAAAAAGCCCTGAAATAGTTAAGATTTTTTGCGCCCCGGGAAACGGGGGAATAAGTCTTGACGCTGAATGTGTTCCCATTTCTGCAATGGATTTTACAGGGCTTATTAATTTTGCCAAAAACTCGGTTGATCTTACAGTTGTTGGAATGGATGAACCCCTAGTAGCCGGAATAGTTGACGAATTTGAAAAAGCCGGACTTAGAATATTCGGTCCTTCAAAACTTGCGGCTGAAATAGAAGGCAGCAAGTCTTTTGCCAAGGAGTTCATGAAAAAATATAATATCCCCACAGCTAAGTATGAAGCTTTCGACACTGATACATATAACGACGCTTTAGATTATGTAAAAAACAGCTCTTTCCCCATTGTTATAAAGGCCGACGGTCTTGCTTTGGGAAAGGGCGTGATTATTTGCCAAAATTTAGATGAAGCAAACACCGCCATTCGGGAAATGCTTATTAATAACAAATTTGGACAATCAGGAAATAAAATCATTATTGAAGAATTTTTGGAGGGAGTTGAGCTGTCAGTTCTCTCCTTCTGCGACGGAAAAACTATAAAACCAATGGTTCCCGCAAAAGACTATAAACGAGCTTTCGATAACGATTTAGGTCTTAATACGGGCGGAATGGGTTCAATTTCACCTCCACCATTTTATACAGAAGAAATGGCTTCTGAATGTATGGAGAACATTTTTCTAAAAACCATTAACGGCATGGAGAAAGAGGGACGACCTTTTAAGGGAGTTTTATTCTTCGGACTCATTGCCACAAAGGACGGCGTTAAGGTTATTGAATATAATTGCCGGTTTGGGGACCCTGAAACTCAGGCAGTCCTTTTAAGGCTTGAATCAGACTTAGCAGAAATATTTTGGGCATGTACAAACGGAACCCTTGATAAAGTTGACATAAAATGGAGCGAAAAAGC
>CAYLSP010000056.1:0-7979 GCA_964385935.1 uncultured Defluviitaleaceae bacterium | reverse complement strand
ATGAAATATGTTAAATTCGGGTTATACATGTCCTATATTCCTCATTTCTATGGTGAAGTAATAAAATATTATTTCAGGGAATAAATGCCTTCGGGAAGTATTGTGACAAAGGAAGCTGAAACGGAGAACAATAAAATGACTATTCTTCAAGAAGCTTCAGACGCATTTTATACTATTAATAATGCTTTAGTTTATGAACAGATGTTTAAATATGACCGTGTTGAGGAAATAATTACAGAAAGGCTTCAAGACAGGCAAAGGATAAAGGGCTGGATTATTTAATTTATAGGAGGTAGCAAAATGGGAACATTAGGTTTGGATATGGAAAGAGGCCTGTTTTTAGGCATTGACTTCGGGACGACAAATTCTGTTGTCAGTATTTATAATTTTAAGGACGGGGAAGTTCAGACGATTCCAATTGACGGTTCAAACATTTTCCCCACAGCTATTCAGTTTGAAACTGATCCAGAGGACAGCCAGAAGCTTTCAAGAATATTCGGCGTTCAGGCCAAAGAAGCTGCTATTATTTATCCCCAAAGCACAGTTATGTCAATAAAGAGATGTCTTGGCTCAGAAGAGAAAATTAAAATTCAGGTGGACGAACAGGAACATTCCTTCACTCCTGAACAAATCGCAGGCGAAATTATAGGCTATTTAAAGCAAAAGGCAGATGAATACGCACAGGAGGAATTAAATCTTTCTGGAGAGTTTTCGGGCTGTGTAATTACCGTACCTGCAAACTCTACCGATAAACAGAAGAAAATGACAAAACAGGCCGCTGTTTTAGCGGGTTTTGATGAAGATAACGTATATTTAAGGCTGGAACCGGCCGCTGCCGCTATATCCTATGCTGTTGACGAAACAAAGGACAAGACAGTTCTTGTCTATGACTTCGGCGGCGGAACTTTTGACGCATGTATACTTAAAATTAAGGTTGACGAATCCAACGAACCCAATATATCAATTTTATCCACATATGGCGATAACAACCTTGGCGGAAATGATGTAGATAAAATCATAATGGATATGATTTATGAAGAATTTAAGAAGCTCACTAATAACGAAATTGACTTGTTTGATACAGAAGCTGATGACGGCGTGTCAAAACGCCAGAAAAAAGTTGCGCTTGTCCGCTTGCAGCAAGTAGCCAACCAGACAAAGGAACGGCTTTCAGCTTCAAAAAGCGCAAAAGTGACGTTAGCGCCATTTATACAAGAACCGAAAATTGTCAATATAAATATGGAAATAACAAGAGAAGATTTCATGAGCCATAAAAGAATAAATCAACTTGGCGACACCGATGAAATTTTTGAGAACTTTAAGGACAAAAGCCTAGAGGATTTAATCGACTCAACAGTCAACTGTGTTAATAAATGCCTTGAATCGGCTAGCCTTAAAGCTACTGATATTGACGAAGTTTTCCTTGTTGGCGGAAGCTCATCAATTCCTCAGGTTAATGACAAAATAACAGGGACGTTCGGGAAAGAGCCTTTCCGCTCAAAAATAAGCCCCGCCCTTTCAATTTCACAAGGCGCCGCTTATTACTGCAACATGATTATGATGCCAACAGTTAAAGGCCCCACTGTTCAGGAAAAAACCATTCATCCGCTGGGTCTTGAAATCGCAGGCAGAAGGTTTATGGAGATTGTTCCAAGCGGGTTAGAAATTCCTAAAGACGGTCTTAATATCTCCGCCGCCGAACTTCTCACAACAAATTTTGACAATGTGTCTTCAATGGCTATAATAGTATATGAGAATACAAATCCGTCCACAGACGGAAAAGTGCCATATGTTAATCACGACGGAATGAAACGGCTTGCCGGAACGTCTTTAAGAGGTATTCCCCAAGGGCCTCGCGGTCAAGAAAAAGTCAAAGTTATTTTTAGCGTCGGTCAGGATAACATGTTAAAAGTTACTGCCCGTTCCACAAGCGTGGATGGAGTTGTAACTGAACTTTCTGTAGACGAGTTATATTCTTAAAATCCATTTTGAGGTGAACTATGTCAAAAGCGCCCCCCAAGCAGCGGCATTTGGAAATTGAATATAAAATTTACAAAGAATGGAAGGCTGTTTCAGGAGCTGCGGACAGCTTTACAAGGATTGGGCTTGATTCTATTCTTTATGCCCATAAAGAGAAGCTGGAAGAAAAAATCCGGGAAATTGCGGAGGAATATAACCGCCTGTCCTCATGCGATGAAAAAATATTTGATTATTATAGCAAATTAATCGGGTATTATGAGGACGCGGTTTCAATTAATATCTCCTTTAAACACGGTTTTCTAAAAAAGAAGGACAACGATGTTTTAATGGGGTTGAACCTCTTTTTAAACGCAAGAATCGCTCAGTTCTATGAAAGCAAGAACACCTTCATGCCGCGGGAAACAAATATAAATCCTGTGGAAATGGAGAAAAACGGAATTATCGCAAAATGCCTTAAAGCTCAAAACCAGAATATAGACGCTAACTTCACAAAGTTAACGGCATGGAAGTATTTTGAATGTCTGCTGCTAACAAGGGAGCATATTTTTAAGCAAGAGCCCCATGAGGAGGACGTTAAAAAAGCTTTTGATAGCCTACTAAACGCCTTTCGAGGGTTTATGTTCCAAAGCATATATAAAAATTATAGAGATACTGCCTATTTTGCCGTGATGTTCCTTAACGACATGAATAAGCGTAAGATTACGCATCATTATTATAAAGCTTTGGCAGAAGAAAAGGGATATCTGTCCGATATTCTCAATAACCAGATTGACGTGCTTGACAGTATTTATGAAAAATCGGGGCAGGATGAGTTTAAAGAAAAATTATATAAATTTATATTGATTTTAAAAGAAGCACATCAGTTCGTCACAAAAGAATCAGACGAAATTGACTTTTGCTTTAAAGAAGCCGCAAAATACGCCGCTAAGCCTTCTATAGAAGAAAGCTTTGAGGAGTTTTGCGAAAATATGTCTTTTATAACACCTGAATATATTTTGAGTAAAGTTGATTTTGAAGGGCTTCTTATAATATTTAGGGAGCGGTTTGAAAGATATAAGCAAACGGTTGAAAAAGAAATAGCCGATTATATCGAAAATGAAATAGGGGATAAAAACACAAAGAAATTTGTTTTTTATATTAATCGGGCGGCCTTTTCTCATGAAGCTCTGGCAAAGGATTTGGCAGGGGTCTTTGAGGACATCACCGATAAAATCAATTTGGATTGGGATACGTTTGAGGACGCTTCAAAGACAGATCTGGATATTTTAACCGGCATAAAAGAAACTGTCTCAATCAAGAAAGACTGCATAATGGAAAACCTTGATATTTTCGCTGTGGATGCCGAAAAGCTCATTTTGTCCTTTGATGACGAAAAATATAATTTATCTGACGAGGATATAAGGGATTGTCTTGATGAGGTTGTTGACTCAATGTTTGATTCTTTAAAGCAGATACTTTCCGATGAGCGAAAGGTGATTATGACCATCAGAAAGACTTTGAACGACTATTTTGCTTCTGAAAATTATAAAAATGCCGTTGAAAAAGTCTTGAAGAAAAAGAGACAGAAGATGGAGCAAATGGACAAGATGTGCCGGAAGTTTGATAAAGACGTGCTTCTTTACGAAGTCAGCACATTTGAGGAAATAATTCATTATTCTGTCACAAAGCTTTTAGAATCTGAAAATGAAGCCGTTCTTAGCATTGTAAAATATATAAACGAAAAATATTCGGATATTGACAGAATTTTAAAGAATTATGACATTTTACCAATCCGTCCGAAACCTCACGAAATGTTTAACGGCAAGGAACATGAGGTTCTGGTTGCTGAGTTTAACGAAGAATATAAAAAAGGTGAGATTATAAAGCTTATGAACAGCGGATTTAAATCAGGAGATGCCGTTCTTTTCAGAGCTAATGTAATCGCCGCGAAATAAGGGATAAGTATGAGCTGGAAAAAATACAGGTCTTTATTTATAGAGCAGAAACCCGATGAAACCCATTTTGTCCTGGGGCTTGATATCGGGGATCAAACATCGTCTATAGCTTATTTCGATTTTCTCAGAAACTCCCCCGAAACTATTGACCTTTCGGGTGGTTATGGAAAACCTACAACCCCTACCATGCTTCAATATGTGTCTGAAAACAAGGAATGGGTTTTTGGGGAATACGCCGCGCTTAACAGGGGATTTTCAAAAGCCCTGACCCTTTCATCAATTCTTGATAAACTGGGAAAAACCGAATATTATGAAATTGATGGAAGACCAATTTCCTGTGCCGGAGTTCTGGGGCTTTATATAAAAGACCTTGTTGGAAACTGTAAAAATATAAATCCAAAGGCTGAAATTTCCGGCATTTGCGTCTCCACAAGAAGCTATTTTCCTGATTCCGCAAAGGCGGATCTTCTTACTGCGTTTAAGTTTGCGGGGCTGGAAAACTCAGTGATTTCTCTTGTTTCAGACAGGGACTGCATATTAAATTATTATATAAAAAACGCCAAAATCTCTTATAATGAAAAGGTTTTGCTTCTGGATTTCGGGGGCAGGGAGCTTAGAGGCGGCGTTTATGAACTTGTGACTAAAAATCAGGAAACGTCCTGCGTTAGTCTTTCATCGATTTTTGACGAATCTCTAGGCACAATTGAGATAGATAGAAAAGTTGACGACATGCTGATTAAGTTTTATTGTGAAAACATGAAAACGTCGGAATTAAAGCTTGATAAGACAACAAAGGAAACCATCCTTGCGTTTTCATACCAACATAAAGACTTGTTGTTTCAGAGAAACATCGCATCAAAACCCGCTAAATTATATTATAATTTTGTCTATCCACCTTTTCAACAGGCGGTCAACTACAAGGATATAAAGGACATAACAGCACCTTTTGAAGAAGGATTGAAATCATTTATTAAGGAAACTCTTAAAAAGGCTGTATCTCCCGACGGAAAAGACTTGAACCTTGATTGGACTCAGATAGAGAGGGTGATGTGTGGTGGCGGCGGCTTTGAAATGCTTTGGGCGAAGGAAACAGTTTCTTCACTGTTTAGGGAAGGAAAAGTCTGGCATTTTAAAAACCCTAAATGCGTCATAGCTGAGGGTGCATCTATTATTGCGGCATCCCAGCTTGGAGTAATTAAAAACAGCAGGGTGTCTGTAGTTGACCCTCATCAAATTCTTTGTGACATAGGCGTTAATATAAGGTCTGGAAAAAGCCAGAGATTTCTACCTATTGTTGAAAAAAACTCTCTTTGGTGGCAAAAACATGAGCCTAAAACCTTTATTGTTAACGATAGCACCGAATTACCAATTAACATAGGCATTTATAAGCGCGAACAGGATGGGGAAGCAACCCTTATTGACAATTTAATGGTTGAAGGGCTTCCTGAAAGGCCGAAAGGCGTTACTAAAATTGAAATGCTCTTAGAATTTGATAGTTTGAACAAAATTAACGCAACAATCAGCGATGTCGGATTTGGCGAGATGTATCCCATGTCCGGGTATCGTGAAAAATTTTCAATAAGACTGTGAGCGTGAGCAGAAATGGAACAGGGCTTTGAAGATTATAAAAAAATAATAGAAGAAAAAGGACTGCCCGAAGAGTGGTATATTCTGGGCATTGATTTGGGAACGACAAACTCGATTATTAGTTATTGGGATGATCAAAGTAAGCGTCCCGAACCAGTTGACATAAGCAACGGCTTTGGAAAAATCCCGTTACCCTCTGTTGTGCAATTCAGAAGCGGCGAGGGCGAAAATGGGGAAGGTGAGTGGGTAATAGGCGAAGAAGCTTACCGCTCAATAAAAATTTATCCTGAAACCACGATACGCTCAATAAAGCGCAAAATGGGGACAAATAATAAGATAACTATTGATGGTGTGGATTATCTTCCAGAAGAGATTTCAGCTAAGATTTTAAACGAGCTTATTTCTCATGTGAACAGCTTAAACCCACGAGCCGAAATAGCCGGGCTTGTGGTTTCAGTTCCGTATGATTTTGATGATGCGGCAAAAAAAGCCACGATGAAGGCATGTGAGCTGGCAGGACTTTCAGACAAGCTTATTTGCCTTATAGAAGAGCCGAAAGCCGCCGCTCTTGCATACAATTTCAGACACCAGCTTGAAAAAGACGAAAAAATAATGGTTTTTGACTTTGGGGGCGGGACTCTTGATATCACATTGTTTCATGTAGTTGACAAAGAGGACTCTCGAATAAAACTGCAAGTTGTTAGTGAAGGCGGAGAAGCCTATCACGGCGGCGATAATATTGATGAAATTCTGTTAGACAAATGCTTTGAACTTGTTAAAGCGAAAACTGGACAGGCTAAAAATGATATGGTCATTGAAAATCAAGTCAGTTTGAGCGTTATTGCAAGGGAAGCTAAGGAGCGTTTATCAGGTCTAAAAACCTATAGAATACCGTTTACATTCTGTGTTCCTCCATTTGTTGAACAAATGTCCAGGGATAGTTTTGAAGAACTAATCAGCGAATTTATTGAAAAAACAAGAAAGCTTGTATTAAAGGCAATAAGAGAGTGTTATACCGGTGCTATAACTCCTGATGATATAGACAGAGTGCTTCTTGAAGGCGGTTCGTCACAGATGCCTTGGGTTAAGGACATGCTTCTTGGGATATTTAATGACGAAAACAAGATTTATTCTTCCGAACGCCCGGCTCTTGACATTTCACTAGGTGCAACCTATTACGCCGCAATGAAAATGGGGCTTTTATCCCAACAGGAACTGGAGACGGAAAAACTAAGTATAGAGTTTGAAGTAACTGTGCCGCATGATATCGGCATTGAGGTTACCAGCGGCACAAGACGCTCATTTTTCACTATGATAAGGCGAGGAACTCCTTATTCAATAGCGAAAAAGAGCCAAGTTTTCACTCTTTCTGGAGATACACCAGAGGATATGACAACATTTAATCTTAAAATACTCGAAAGAATTGATAAAGAAGACACGATTGAAAACTGCAAGCTTATAGGTGAGGTTTTAATAACCGGCCTTCCTGAACGAAAAAGCGGACAAACTAAGCTGAAAATAACATTAAATGTTGAAGAAGAGGGCGGTCTTGTTAAAGGAAGCGTTGAGGATATGGGCTATCTTGATGAAATTCCGCCGAGCGGATATAAAAAGGATTTTGCCCCGAACCGTTTTACAAAAACTGTAGTGGAGGGATAATATGAGTTATTTAGGAATAGACCTTGGGACGACAAACTCTGTGGCAATTATTTATAAAGACAGAAGCGACAATTTAGAGCCTGTCAAAATTGACGGAACAGACGAAATTTTGCCTTCTGTTGTTAGTTATGGCTTAGAAGATGGAGTTATTGTCGGAGCAGAAGCAAAATCAGGAGCCATAATTTATCCCGAATCAACAGTGATGTCGGTTAAAAGACTTATGGGCTCTACCGAAAAAATAAATATCGGCGGAGTTGAAAAATCGCCGGAGGAAATTAGCAGCGAAATTCTTAAAAAGCTAAAAAATGCGGCAGAAGAGCAAAGTGGCGAAATTTTTGATGAGGTTGTCATTACTCATCCAGCCTATTTTAACGACAGACAGATTTTCGCGACAAAAGAAGCAGGAAGCCTTGCCGGATTTAAAAACGTATACCTTTTGTCAGAACCTCTTGCTGCTGCGATAGAATATGGTTTTAAACAGGGTTATGCCCAAACTTTGCTTGTTTATGACCTTGGCGGCGGAACTTTTGATGCTTGCGTTTTAAAGGTTTCTAAAGACGAAAACGGACAGGAAATTTTTCAGGAATTGTCAGACGTTGGGGATATGAATCTTGGCGGAGACGATTTTGATTCTGAGCTTATACGTTGGATGAAAGAGAAATTTAGAGAAGAATCGGGAATTGACCTTGATTCCCTTGATTCAGCCAACAGAAAACGTGTCATTCAAAAGCTTAAAACAGAGGCGGAGCAGACTAAGAAAAAGCTGTCCGGCACAAATAAGGCCGCTGTCAGGATTCATCCGCTTATTATCCATGAAGG
>CAYLSP010000055.1:0-8008 GCA_964385935.1 uncultured Defluviitaleaceae bacterium | reverse complement strand
ATTGCCAAAAATCCCGATATAAAAGTGGCTCTCGACCTTACAAAGGAATGGGAACGTGTTTCCGACAGTTCCCGTGCACTGGGGGGACTTATTGTAAGAAACGAATTGTTAGAGAAAAATAAACAGGCCGTGCTTGACTTTCTTAATGAATATAAGACTTCTGTTGAATTTGTCACAAACAACGTTGAAGCCGCCGCTGAATTATCCGAAAAATATGACATCATGCCGGCCGCTGTGGCTAAATCAGCAATTCCCAACTGCAACATAGTCTATATTGAGAAACAGGAAATGAAAACGATACTTGAAGGCTTCTATAACGTGCTTTTTAACGCTAACCCAAAATCCCTTGGAGGCTCGATTCCCAGTGAAGACTTCTATTTTATGGGCAACTAAAAAAATCATCCCCGTAGCATTCTGGATTTTAGTCTGGTATGGGATTTATATCTTAGTTAATAAGGAGATCCTTTTGGCATCTCCTTTTGAAGTTTTCTCAAATTTATTAAGGCTTTCTCAGACGCAAGCCTTTTGGATGACAGCTCTAATGTCACTTATCAGAATCCTATCGGGCTTTTTCATTGGCGTAATAGTGGGCATTGTAACAGCAGTTTTATGCGCTTTGTCGGGCACGGTCAATTCCATTCTTCACCCGATCAACGTGGTGGTAAAATCCACTCCTGTGGCTTCGTTTATAATCCTTACTCTTGTTTACATGAAGACGTGGCAAATACCGGTATTCGCTTCGTTTTTAATGATTTGGCCTTCAATTTGGTCAAATGTTTATGAGGGCATAAAAAAGACCGACATAAAGCTTCTCGAAATGGGAAAGGTCTTTAAACTGAGTAAATGGAAGGTTATAAAGCTCATTTATATTCCGTCAACAATGGGCTATTTTATCTCAGCATTTACTCTTTCTATCGGTCTTGCGTGGAAGGCAGGAATAGCCGCTGAGGTTATTGCTCGACCAAAGCCCTCCATTGGTGCTGTGTTAAACGATTCAAAAGTCTACATGGAGACGCTTGACTTATTTTCGTGGACGATTGTTATTATTGTGTTGAGCATGTTATTGGAAGTGTTTTTAGTAAAACTAATAAAAAAGCTGACGGCAGGGATAAATTATGAAAGTAAGTAACTTGTATAAAAGTTATGGGGACAAAAAAGTTCTTTATAATTTCAGCCATGAATTTAAAGACGGAATAACATGTATATTCGGGCCGTCCGGCTGTGGGAAAACAACTCTTTTGAGCATAATGGCAGGAACTCTCGCGGCGGATAGCGGCGTGGTTGATGTGCCGCAAAATATATCAATGGTTTGGCAGGAGGACAGGCTTTTGAACTGGCTTTCCGTCGTTGATAACATAATGATTCCAAGTGATAGAAAAGACTATAAATATATGCAACGTCTAGCGCAAAACATGGGTATTGAGCCAGAACTTAAAAAACGCCGTCTGGATCTTTCCGGCGGTCAGAGACAGCGGGTTGCAATAATCAGGGCACTCATATGTAATTATGACCTGATGCTGATGGACGAACCGTTTAAGGCACTGGACGAAAAAACGAAATTGGACGTTATGACAGAAGTGAAAAGGGAGTTAAACGGAAAAAAAGCCGTCATCATCACTCATGACAGAGCGGACGCCGACTTTTTAGATGCGAATGTGTTAATAATGGGATAAATTTAAATTTCTCGCCTGTTTTCCAGAGCACGGCTAAGGGTCGCTTCGTCAACATGCTCTAAATCACCGCCAACAGGCACGCCGTGGGCAATCCTCGTCACTAAAATGCCCAGCGGCTTTAGAAGCTTACTAATATACATGGCGGTGGCCTCGCCCTCTACGTTGGGGTTCGTAGCAATTATGACCTCATGTTCTGCGTCATCTTCGTCCGAATCCAATTCCTGAATACGCAGCAACAATTCCTTTATTTTTAAATCCGAAGGACCAATGCCGTTCATCGGAGAAATCGCGCCATGTAGCACATGATAAACGCCTTTAAACTCCTGTGTTTTCTCATATGCCGCCATGTCACGTGGGTCTTCAACCACCATGATTAAGCCGTGGTTTCGCCTTTCGTTGGCGCAAATTGAACAGGGGTCGTTCTCGGTTAAATTAAAACAGTTGGAGCAATAGGAAATGCCCCTTCTTGCATCCAAAATGGCATCAGCCAGCGCTTCTGCCTTTTCAATAGGAAGTCCAAGCACATAAAAAGCAAGCCTTTGAGCAGACCTTTTCCCGATTCCCGGAAGCTTTGAAAATTCTTCAATGAGTCTTGTGACAGAATTTCCATAATAATTCATTTAAAATAGTCCCCCCGGCATTCCCAGTCCGCCGGTGACTTTGGCCATTTCTGACCCCATCATTTCCTCTGCCTGACGTATCGCTTCATTTACAGCTGTTAAAATCAAATCCTGTAACATTTCGATATCGTCCGGGTCAACGATTTCAGGCTTTAACGTAATAGACTTTATTTCTTTTTTGCCCGAAACGACAACTGTTACAGCGCCGCCGCCTGATGATACTTCAAGAGTTTTTAACTCCATTTCTGCTTGAAGCTCCTCCATCTGTTTCTGCATTTTCTGAGCCTGCTTCATGATATTTTGCATATTGCCGGGCATTCCCGGGAAACCGCCTTTTGCCATTTATTTTTCCTCCTCATCATATACCCATTTTTTTTCTTAGTTCATCAAAGCCTTCCTTTGAGGACGCTTCCGTTCCATCACTTTCAGAGCCGTACAATCCCTCAAATTCGGTCTTTGTAAGCATTTTAAACTCAAAATCAAGATTTTCTGATTTTTTTAGCTTCTCTTTAATAGTCTCGGCTTTATTTTTAAGCGCCGATAAAACCACAGGGTTTTCACAAACTATATAAAGTGTTCCGGCCTCGTATTTAAGTTTTGTTTTCTTAATAAAAACAAATTCTCCCTTGCCGATTTTCCCTGCGAAATCGTCCCATTTTTCCATGAGGCTTTTTTCATTCTCAGGGGCGGCGGGCTTTTTTTCGGGCTTTATAACTGGTTTTTGCTCCCTGGGTTCTTCACAGTATGCCTGACTCTGACCTTTTATTTTCTGTTCTATTTTTAATTCAAGTGAATCAAGCCGCCGTTCTATATCAGAAAACCCTGTATTATTTTCCGTTGATTCAGAATCTTCTCTTTCAAAATCCCCGCGTATAGAAGGGTTGCAAAGCTTTATACAGCTTGTTTCAAATAAAATCCTGTCGTTTGTAGAATGTTTCAATTTATTCTGCAATTTAGAAAATTCGTAAATGTAACTTATAATCAAATCGCCGTCAAATTTTTCTGCCTGTTCTTTTAAAACGGCGGTGGAATCCTCTGAAAAATCAAGGGCGCGGCTTTTTGTATCAAGAGATTTAGCAACGAGTAGGTTTCTCAAATGGACAATAAATTCCTGAACCATCTGATTTATGTCTCTGCCAGATGTTACGGCCTCGTCAATTAATTCAAGAACTGCTCCTGAGTCACAGGCGCATAACGCCCCCGCCAGTTTATAAAAAACATCGGTGTTAACTGAGCCGGTAATTTCCAGAACCTTTTCAGCTGTTATTTTCTCGTCGAAATAAAAGGACATACACTGGTCAAGAAGGCTCAGAGCGTCTCTGACAGAGCCATCCGCAAGAGAAGCAATATAACCTAGTGCGGCTTCGTCAATATCAACTCCCTCGTTTGAGGAATATTCTGACAATTTCTCCACCATCAAGGTTTTTGACACCCGCTTAAAATCGAAACGCTGGCATCTGGAATGAATCGTTGCCGGAATTTTTTGCGGATCAGTGGTTGCTAAAATAAAAATGACGTGGGGCGGCGGTTCTTCCAAAGTTTTTAACAGGGCGTTAAACGCTCCTGTTGACAGCATGTGAACCTCGTCTATAATATAAACCTTAAATTTCGCGTCTGTTGGGGGATATTTCACTTCTTCCCTTAAATCACGGATATTATCAACGCCGTTGTTGCTGGCCGCGTCAATTTCGATTGCGTTAAGGTTTATGCCCTGAGCGATAGAGGTGCAGGACGGGCATAATCCGCAAGGCTCGTTATCCACAGGCATTTGACAGTTGACGGCCTTTGCAAGTATTTTTGCCATGGTAGTTTTGCCTGTTCCCCTTGTTCCGCAAAATAAGTATGCGTGAGAAAGTCTTTGTTCTTTCAACTGGTTTTTCAATGTCCTGACGATATGATCCTGACCGAAGACGGCAGAAAAATCCGTCGGTCTTAGCTTTCGGTATAGCACTAAATAGGAAATAATATCACCTCTTGAGACTACGATTCAAAAACGTAGTTAAACAACCGAAAAACGCCAGATAATATCTGGCGAATTTTAATATTTAAAATCCGTGCGCCCACCTTTGACATTTCCCCCCAAACGTAACCTTTGCAGTTAACTCTGACCAGGCACCCTTGCGGCACATAGAATTGACGGCTTAGCGCTGCTTCCTTCCAGACCTGACGCGGTTCACCGGGTTCTATTGCGCAAGACCCAATCGTCAACATCACTTACAAAGGGCAGACTTCAAAGAGAAGGAGCCTAAGGATAGGCGTAAACCCCGCTACAGCGGGCTGCGGGCGACAGGGAACCGCTACCTCCCCGGCTAGCACGGAAAAATTTAAAACAGTTTAATAATGGCACAGATATAAGTATACATAGCGAATCCAAAACTGTCAATTGAAATTTTTATTCATTTTCATCCAAATAATACTTCATAGCGTTTCCGGCTATTCTGGCGGCATTGCGTGAAGTTCCCTTTTGATCCAAAAATACGGCAATGGCGATTTTTGGATCATCAGAGGGCGCATAGCCAATGAACCATGAATGATCGCCTTTTCCCGGATTTTCCGCAGTCCCTGTTTTCCCGGCAATGGGGAATTTTTTCGCCGCGTCTCTTCCTGTTCCCTCAGAGACACAAAGCCCCATCATATAAGCAAGTTTCTCTGCATTTTCCGCCGATATGACATGGTTCTGAACCTCCGGCAAAAATTTCTTAATAGTTTTTTCCCCGCTTAAAATACAATCCAGAACATAGGGCTTCATCATAACCCCGCCATTGGCCACCGATGCCGCAATCATAACCATATGCAGAGGAGTTGTCAAGGTTTTACCCTGACCAAATGCAGTTTGGTGAAGCTCCGGCAAGTCCGCTTCCTGACTCAGAGCAAAGGAGCTGACGCTATATTCAAGGGGATAGGAATATGCCTTGTTAAATAATAGCCTTTCGGCAGTTTCATAAAGAGCTTCCTGCCCCAACTCCTCCCCCAATTTTGCGAAAAATATATTACAGGACTGGCTGAAGGCACTCTCCAAGTTTACTTCGCCATGCACTCTTTCGTCAAAACAATGTATTACGCTGTCCTCTGTTGTATCTATACCTCTGCATTTATAGGTAAAATCTCTGTAATCCAAGCCTTCCTTTTCACATTTTTCAAGATAGGCAAGAGCCGTGACTACCTTAAATGTTGAGCCCGGCTCATAAAGCCCCTGAGATGCCTTATTAATAAGCCCTGGTTCGGAATTTTTGGCAGTTTCAAGCCCTTCGGGGCTAGGAGTGATTCCTGGAAGGGAGACCATTGCAAGAATTTTCCCTGTTGATGGCTCAATAGCAACGGCCGCGCCGTCAAAGCCTTTTAATGCGTCATAGAGGTGTTTTTGCAGACCTGAATTATAGGTAAGAAGCAGGTCATTGCCCCTTAGTTCACCGCCATTAAGGCTTTCTATGCGCCGTATAAGCTCATTATTAACTCCGTAAAGCCAAAAATTATATTTCTTTTCAACTCCAAAACCTCCAAATTCCATATAGCCAACTGTTTGTCCGAAAAGCCTATCTGTTGGATATTCTCTCCATCTGTCAGATTCATCAGTTTTCGTTTCAGCAAGCACATTTTTCTGAGAATCATAGACAGTGCCCTTAATAACGTCAGAATACACATAAAAAAGCCGCTTGTTATACGAATTAACCCGGATTTCATCAGCTTCAATCAATATTATTTTTGAAAGATTCAGAAATAGAAGCAAAAATATAATGAAAAACAGCCAGAAAACAATTCTCATTCGCTTCTTAATAATATCCATCATAACCATCCCCTATAGCTTCTAAAAAGGCTTCTCTAAGCGAAATTTGGACAGTAGCGTTATAATCGGGTGTGGCTTCCCTGCAATAAATATATTGCAACAGCCCAATCATAATAATTGACATAAACACCGACGTTCCGCCATACCCCACAAAGGGCAGTGTTACGCCTGTTATAGGCAAAAGGCCTGTTACGCCGCCCAGGATAACAAATGTCTGGAAGGCCAGAACCCCGGTAATCCCCAGTGAAACAAGAGTTAAAAACCTGCTTTCCTTTTTGTCCATACATCTGAGAGCTATATTTACGCCCCGATAAAAAATCATAATAAAAACGCATATTATAAGGAGCCCGAAAATCCCTCCGAACTCTTCGCAAACAGCGGCAAAAATAAAATCCTTCTCAACAAATGGTATGTTACTTGAAAAGCCTTTATACAGCCCGCTTCCGAATGGTCCCCAAGTAGTTATTGCAAAAAGGGACTGGGTTAGTTGATAACCTCCTGTATCTACTTGTGCCCATGGATTCAGCCACGAGGTTACTCTGGATGCCACATGGGGAAAAAGGTAAAACGCCCCGGTACATGCGCCGGAAAAAAGAAGAAAAGCAATGGAAAGCAGGATTTTACGACCTGTTCCTATGTAGAAAAGAATAATAAATGTCATGAAGAAAATCAGAGCGCCACCTAAATCCTTTTGCAGGACAAGCATCAACACAACAGCGCCGCCAAAGACACATGGAATAATCAATTTTTTCAACCCAAGCTCTTTTCTGAAAGAGGCCGCCAAAAACATAACAAAAGTAAGTTTCACAATCTCCGAGGGTTGGAAGGAAATGACTCCAAAATTTATCCAGTTCGTAGAGCCGTATTCTTGACTTCCCATTAAAAATAATATCAGAAGAAGTCCAAGGCTTACCCCGCAATAAACCCATTTTAATTTTTCAGGCTCATTTAGCCGGTTTAAAACAGGTTTTATAATGGCAACGCCTATAAATGCCGCTGCCGCTATAATTAACTGTCTTTGGGAATAATAGGAATTAAGACGGTAGAGAATGATAAACCCCAAATCCAGCAGAAACACCACGCCGTTTAAAATCAGCCTGTCATAGCCGTCGTAAACCTTTTTCATTATAAAGAACGTGAGAAATATAAAAACAAGCCCCGCTAATGCGGTCAACAGCGAGGCTTCATCATTTAAATAAATAATAAAAAAGGCGAATATATGCATTAAATAAATGCAAGCCTGTTGTATTTTAGAAGACGTTCCGCAAGTAGGTCCGCCATGACCTCTTTCTTTGAGGATATAGACCCCTCCGAAAATGAGGAATAAAGATATTATAATCAAAAAGGCAAATTTAGAAATATAAATTAGTAAATCAGTCATATTACTCCTTTTTACTTAATTACTTTGCCGGCTTTCTGAAAAAATGACCATATGTCAGCTTAAAATCCGCTTCCGGGTATAATTCTTTTCCGTTTTTGCCGCTTTTGGCATAAATCAAAATTTCCTTCATATCCTCTTCCGTTTCGTCAATAAACTCCATTCTAACCCCGCCAAGATTTAAATAACTTAACTCCTTGCGGTTAATTACAAAGAACGGTCTGTCGTTATATATATACGCTAAACATTGTTCGCAGTTTGTAATTATTTTGAGTTTTGAACCCATTCTATCCGAAAACGCAAAATCACTGGTATTTCCTTTAAGCTTACAATTTTTTTGCGTCCCCGACTTTTCTGAATTTCCAACAGGACATTGATTTGTAATCATAAATATTGTCTTTCCGTAAGCGATTAATTCATTAAAATTATCAGAAAAACTTTCAGATTCCCAAATAGATAACTCTCTCGAAAGTGTAGCAGCGGTTGCAAATTTTTTAAAGAATATATTAGACAAAAAATTTGAGCAGTGAAAATTATAGTCAAGAACAATAGG
>CAYLSP010000054.1:0-8103 GCA_964385935.1 uncultured Defluviitaleaceae bacterium | reverse complement strand
TATCTTTTCTTGAAAGCGCAATTGCGTCCCTTTGTGCAATGAAAATTTCAATACCCTGCTCCCTGCAAAAATTCATGCAATATTCCTCGTCTGAGTCGGCCTCGTTGCCCCTGATTCCGTGGTTTACATGAAGGGCAAAAACGGATATTCCGAGTTGGTCTTTGTAGGCGTTAAGAAAATGCAGAAGTGTACATGAATCAGCCCCGCCGGAAAACCCAACAAAAACTTTGTCTCCTTCGGTTATTAGCTCATTCTCCCTGATTGTTTTCAGAATTTTCGTTTCCGTCTTCTCTTCCACGCTCTCTCAACCTCTTTAATGATTCCCCGATTTTTTTCTCAACGCCATTTTCAGACGGTTCGTAATAAATCCTTCCCACAAGCTCGTCCGGAAGGTATTGCTGTTTTACATAATGACCTGGAAAGGAATGTGCGTATTGATAGCCTATCCCATGACCAAATTCCTTTGCGCCTTTATAACTTGCATCCCTTAAATGAATAGGAACGCCGGAAGTTTTCACACTTTCAACATCGCTCATGACCTTGTTTATGGCAGAAAGAGCCGAATTGCTTTTTGGGGCGCAAGCTATATAAGCGACAGCTTGAGACAGAATGATTCTCGCCTCAGGAAATCCCACAAAATCAACAGCCTGAGCGGCGGTCTGAGCCACTAAAAGGGCATGTGGGTCTGCGTTTCCAACATCCTCTGATGCACAAATAACTATTCTTCTTGCAATAAACTTCGGATCTTCACCGGCATATATCATTTTTCCAAGATAATAAAGCGCTGCGTCAGGGTCAGAACCTCTCATGCTTTTTATAAATGCGGAAATTGTATCATAGTGATTATCGCCGGATTTATCATAATTTAACGCCCTTTTTTGAATACATTCAGAAGCTATTTTTAAGTCGATAAAAATTACGCCATTCTCATTTTTGGCCGTTGTCAACGCCGCTAACTCTATGGCGTTTAACGCGCTTCTTCCGTCGCCGTTAGCCATGTCAGAGAGAAAATCGATAGCTTCTTCGGTTATTCTAACATTTAGTGCCCCAAGGCCTTTTTCCTCATCAGTTATAGCCCTGTTAATCAGGGATTTTATGGCTTTGGTTGACAGTTGTTCAAGCTTAAAAATGATTGAGCGAGATATCAGTGCCTTATTTACCTCGAAATAAGGGTTTTCGGTGGTCGCTCCTATTAAAATCACCGTTCCGTCTTCCACATATGGCAAAAGCGCGTCCTGCTGAGTTTTATTGAATCGGTGTATTTCGTCAATAAAGAGAATTGTCTTTTTCCCAAACCGCCCCAAATAATCCTTCGCGTCCTCAACAGTTTGCTTTATATCTTTTATGCCTGCCGTTGTGGCGTTTAGTCTCGTAAACTCGCTTTTAGTGGAGTTTGCTATGATGTGGGCAAGGGTAGTCTTACCTGTGCCGGGCGGACCGTATAATATAATGGAAGTGAGTCTGTCGGCCTTTATGGCTCGATAAAGTAAAGTCCCCTCTCCCACAATATGCTCCTGCCCAACAAAATCCTCTATTGTCTCAGGACGTAGCCTTGCAGCTAAAGGGGCTTCTTTTTTCAATTTTTCCTGCCTCTGATAATCAAAAATATCCATAATTACCTCAATTTATATCCCATCGTGTATAAACATTGCATCCCCAAAACTAAAGAACCTGTACTTTTCCAAAACAGCCTCGTTATAGGCATTTAAAATGTTCTCTTTTCCTGCCAGAGCCGAAACCAGCATAATCAGCGTAGATTCCGGCAAATGAAAGTTAGTTATTAAATTATCCACTATTTGAAATTTATAACCCGGATAAATAAAAATATCGGTCTCGCCGCTTTTAGCAACAACTTGTCCATTTAAAGCGCATGACTCAACGGTTCTGACTGAGGTTGTGCCGACACATACGACTTTTTTTCCGTTTTGTTTAGCTTTGTTAATTTTAACAGCGGCTTCCTCCGGCAGTTCAAAATATTCTGAATGCATTTTGTGCTCCAAAATGTTGCCGCATTTAACAGGTCTGAATGTGCCAAGCCCGACATGAAGCGTTAGCCTAGCGATTTCAACGCCCTTTTCTTCAATATCTTTCAAAAGTGAATCCGTAAAATGAAGCCCCGCTGTAGGCGCGGCGGCAGAGCCCGAATTTTCGGCATAAACGGTCTGATAACGGCTTTTATCTGAAAGCCTTTCCGTTATATAGGGCGGCAAAGGCATTTCACCTAATTCCTCTAAAACCTCTTCAAAAACTCCGTCATAATCAAATTCTACCAACCTATTTCCGCCGTCTAAAATCTCCAGTATTGCACAGCTTAATTTATGGCTGAAAATCAGGCGGTCATTGGGCTTTATTTTATTTCCGGGTTTCACAAGAGTTTCCCATTTTTTGTCGGTTATCCTTCTGAGAAGCAATAATTCCGCTTTTGCGCCAGTAGACTTGTGACCTAAAAGCCTTGCCGGAATGACCTTCGTTTCGTTTAAAACAAGACAATCCCCCGGATTTAAATAATTAATTATATCACCGAAAGTGCCGTGATGTAGTTCCCCTGTGTTTTTATCAACGCACAAAAGCCTTGAAGTATCACGTCTTTCTATAGGCGATTGTGCTATTAATTCTTTTGGTAAGTCATAGTAAAATTCAGATAGTTCCAAACTCATAATCATCCTCTTTTTTATAAAGATTACATAGATTTTGTCATCCATGTAATTTCATCATCAATGTCTGTTTGAATTTCATCAACTGTAAAGCCCCAATGTTCATAGAATGGTATGGCGTTTCTGGTTGACGGCACGTGAAAAGAAGTTGCTTTGCATTGTTTGGCATCAGATAATAAGACAAATACTATTTCAGTTCCTATTTTTGTACCATGCAAATTAGGTAGAACATAGAGATTAGAAATCGAAAACTTAGGCTCTTCTTTAGTTCCAAAATCAGCAAAAGCTCCGGTACCTACAACGTTACCATTATCATCGACTGCGACGTAGACTTTTTTCCATTTTAGTTGAGATTTTAAGCTCTCTGCAGAGTTATGTTCTTTAAATTTGCTAACAATGCGTGGTGAATGAAATTCTGCAATCACTTCATCAAAATTATAATCTATTATATTTTTGATTGACTCAATATCGTCTTCATTTGCCCGTCGAACTTCCATAATAACACCACCTTATTGTATCCACTCTATTTAATTTCCAGGGTATCAACGTCCAACCGTTACCCCTGTATAATAAGTTTTCAAAATTTGTTCATATGTATAACCGATTTCGGCCATTCCTTTTGCGCCGTTTTGGCTCATTCCCACACCATGACCCCAGCCTTTGCCCATAAATGTCACTGTTGCGCCGTAAATTTCACTTACGCCGCCGGTTATTGCTCCCGAATTTCCTGATGTCAGGCTAAGTTCTGATTTAGAATCCTTGCTAGCCACTGAAACGGCGGTTTTAATCTCAGAAACAGGCGTAACCTTTCCGTCTCCGTTAACAATATATTGTGCGCCCAATTCCTTTTGTTGAGCATTTTTGCCGTCGTATATGTAGACCGATGTATTTGAAACCACATCTGAAAACTTTGCCGAACCGTCTGAAAGCACAAAATTTCTGCTATCAAGTGAACCGCCCGCCGATTGAGAAAAATATGTCCTTATAGACTCTTTTGTCAGGGATTTCTTGCCGGCTGTTCCGGTTATAACAAGCTCTAAAACCCTGCCCGAATCCGTTTTGCTGGCTATGTAAACGCCTGTGGCAGTCCCGATTGAGTCTCCGTTCTTCTGTAAAATGGCTGTAATCTCGGAAAGAGTGAAGGTTCTCGACCACTGTTTTGCGTTTTGTTCGTTAATTTCTTTGACACCTCTTAAATATGGGACGGCGTTCGTCCAGACGTTTTCGCTGTCGTCAGTGCTTCCTCCTGAGCTTGAAAAAAATACGGCGTTTATTGGCTCGCCATTATAAAGAATTAAAATGTCCTTTGTTTCATCAACAGCCCTTCTAACTGATTCCGCTTCGTTTGACGCGCCTAAATAAACTTGGCAATGAACAGTATCACAGAGGTCATAGCCCGAATCCTTATGTACTCCCATTCTCGTTACAGAATAAGACCTTGCCGCGCATGTCTGAGCCTTTAGAGCCTCTATATGCCATGAGGACGGCATTTCAGAACCAACGGTAGAATATAAATACTCGTCCATTGTTACAACACTGACGGCAGTGATTTTTTTACCCTCATATCTCCCGAACTCTACACGGTTTCTATAATCTCGTCCACTTAGCGAAATATTACCAGACTTTGCCTTCACCTGAGGATAATATGGCGAACCTTCAAACAGGCAAATTCCGTTTCCTCCGTCCATTAACACAATTCTTTTATTATTGGGCGGAAGAATCTCCGACTCAGCGCTAATGTTTTTTGAAGCATTTCTGGCATCGGCGTCAGAGCTAAAGCCACCCAGATATACTGACCATTTATTTATGCCGGTAAGGCAGTAAACGGCTTTATGACCCGCTGATTTAAAACTTTCATAAAATGAGTTTGCATTTACAAAATTATTAAACTCCTGTTTTATTTTAACATAGTATAAGTTGGCCGGAGCAAAAGTAAACACATCAGAAGCCGAAAAACTCCCACATTCAATAAATTCGCCGGATTGTTCATATCCCACCTTAATCTCGTCGTTCAATATCTTTATGGAATCGGCTTCTTTATATTTTTCCGCAAGCCCTATTCTAAGCACCTTAGGCAATTCATATGCTCTGGCGTTGGTTTGACCGCCGTATAAAATAGCCGCTATAAAACTCAACACGGTAATTATCCCAAAAATATGCTTTTTCACAACATCCCCCCCAAAAATTTGTTTACTTATTTCATTATATTATAGACTAAATTCAGAAAAATGCAAATATACAAAAATTTAAGCCCACGGTATTAACCATGGGCTGTTTCATTTCTTTATTGAACAGGAAATCTGTCTCCATGACTTGGCGGAACAGAATAAACTAAAAACTCAACCGAAGAATCGGAATCATTTCGCATTTGATGGGGTAGTCCCGGCATAATTTCTATACCTTCATTTTGTGATAAGTTAACAAGTCCATTTTCCGTTTTCATAACTGCCTCTCCACTTAAAATAAAGAAAAATTGTCTTGAATTACGGTGGTAGTGCTCCTCTTCAACGGTTTTTGGCGGCATTTTTTCATGTATAACGCTTAGTTCAGCGGATTTGATCAAATGCCAGCCGTCACAATTATCCCCCCAGATATAGTGCTCGGCGTTTTGCTTTGACACCTTCATTAAAACTCCCCCAATTTTATTTAAATAATATATTTTTTCATATTTTTAAGCGCGCTTTTTTCAAGCCTTGAAACCTGAGCTTGACTTATGCCGATTTCTGTCGCAACTTCCATTTGTGTCTTGCCCTCAAAAAAACGCATGTTAAGAATATGTTTTTCACGGTCATTAAGGCGTTTTAACGCCTCATTTAAAGAAATATTTTCGAGCCACGAAACATCTGAATTTTTTTCGTCAGAGACCTGATCCATGACAAAAAGCGCCTCTGTTCCGTCATGATAAACTGGCTCAAAAAGTGAAATCGGATCCTGTATTGCATCGAGAGCCATGGTAACATCCTTTTGCGGAACGTCCATTTCCCGGGCAATTTCTTCTATAGTCGGCTCTTTTGAATTTTTGCTCATAAGACGCTCTTTTATCTGTAACGCCCTGTAAGCCGTGTCACGCAAAGAACGGCTTACGCGAATTGAGTTGTTATCTCTTAAATATCTACGGATTTCCCCTATAATCATCGGAACGGCATAGGTCGAAAACTTAACACCCTGATTAACGTCGAAATTATCAATGGCCTTTATAAGCCCTATGCAACCCACCTGAAATATGTCGTCTATATATTCGCCCCTGTTGTTAAAGCGCTTTATAACGCTTAAAACAAGGCGTAAATTTCCATAAATATATTCTCTTCTAGCTTCTTTATCTCCTTCTAAAATACGGTCAAACAGCGCTTTCTTTTCATCACTTTTAAGTATTGGGAGTTTTGCAGTATTAACACCGCAAATCTCGACTTTGTTTGTCATCATATGTTGTCCCTCCAGAAATCGCTTTATTGTTTCTTAAAGGATTTCCAGAGGGAAGAGATTTATACCGTATTAAATTGGAAATATTTGTTTTGAGGACGAACTATGCCCCTATCTGTTTTTATGAGATAATATATTTTTCAAGTTTATTTTCTAATTCTTCTGCTGCAAAAATAACAAGTCTTGTGCCTTCATCTTCATGGGTTTCGGAAACAACTTCACAGTTTCCGTGAATAAGATTAACCAGTTTCCCTTCAGAATAGGGAATAAGCACCGTTATTTCTTTTTTCAGTCGCTTTATAAGGCTTTCGATTTCACGCAAAAGCGCGTCGCAATTTTCCCCTGTTGCTGCGGAAAGAGAAATTGCGGCTTCGCATATTTTATCTTCGGGCAGAGGGTATTCCACATCCTTATCGATTTTATTAAAAACCGTTATAACCGGCTTTTCGCCGCAGCCAAGTTCTTTTAAAGTCTCATAAACCACATTCATATGGGTCTGCCGCTCTTTGTTTGAAGCGTCCGTTACATGAACGATTATATCGGCATAAAAAGCTTCTTCCAGCGTGGCTCTAAATGCCGAAACAAGAATATGTGGAAGTTTTTGTATAAATCCAACAGTGTCCGTGAATAAAATTTCAGTCCCGCCAGGCAGCTCAATTTTTCTTGTCGTTGTGTCAAGAGTTGCAAAAAGCTTGTCTTCTGCCAAAACTCCGGCACTTGTAAAATAGTTCAAAAGCGTTGATTTTCCGGCGTTTGTATAACCTGCCATCGAAACTACCGGGATTTTATTCCTGAGCCTTTTCGCCCGCGAAACCCCGCGCTGAGCCTGAATCTCTTTTATTTCACGGTTCAATTTATCGATTTCAAAACGTATTACGCGCCTGTCAAGCTCAAGCTTCGTTTCACCCGCTCCCCTTGTGTAAGTTGATGAGCCGCCGCCTATTCTTGACATTTCTTTACCAAAGCCTGTCAAATGGGAAAGGCGGTATCTCAATGACGCAAGTTCCACTTGAAGCTTTCCTTCGGCGGATTTCGCCCTTTTTGCAAAAATATTCAAAATCAGCATGGTTCTGTCGATTACGTCGCATTTAAGAACTTTTTTCATGTTTTTCATTTGTGAGCCTGTTAATTCGTCGTCACAAATAACCCCATCTGCTTCAAATGCAGTCACCATTGCAAATATTTCGTCAAGCTTTCCCTTGCCCACATAATGGGCGTTGTGGATATGCTCACGACGCTGAATGATTCTCCCTACGACTTCAAGCCCGTCAGTTATACAAAGCTCCTCAAGTTCGTCAAGACAGGACTCAACATCCATTTTATTCTTATCGTGGTCAACTCCCACTAAAACTACTTTTTGAACCTGCATTTCGGTTTCCTTCAAAAAATCACCTCTATCATATCTAAGGCTTTAAACCGTTCATAAAGCCTCGAAATCGGCAAACCCATAACGTTAAAGAAATCCCCCTCTATTTTCTCAATAAAAAGTGACCCTTTCCCTTGGATTCCATAGCTTCCCGCCTTGTCCATAGGTTCTCCTGTTTTTATATAACTATTTATTTCATAATCGGTCAGTGTCTTCATAAAAACCTTTGTGGTTTCTGAAAAAATATCTGTTTTTAGGGTATTCCTTGTTTTAACCGCAACAGCCACGGCAGTTATTACGTTATGCTGTTTTCCTGACAGCATTTTCAGCATATTAAAGGCGTCCTGCTCATCAATAGGTTTACCCAGTATACGCCCATTTATTAAAACAATAGTATCGGCTGAAACCGCAACGCCTTCCTCGATTTTTTCGCAGACTGAAAGAGCCTTCTCAAAGGCCACTTTCTCACATGCCTTTTCGGGCGTAATAGTTAAATCCATTATTTCATTGGTTTGGGGGACAATTACTTCAAAATTTATGCCGCAATTTCTAAGAATTTCGGCTCTTCGCGGTGAACCTGAGGCAAGTATTATCATAATTTTCTATAGATCAGAAACGCCCCGATAACGCCTAAAATGCCGCTAACGGTAATTTTAAGAGATA
>CAYLSP010000053.1:0-8149 GCA_964385935.1 uncultured Defluviitaleaceae bacterium | reverse complement strand
GGATATCGCAAGTCAAATTTCACAAAATGCCCAAAACGCCGACCATGCCAATGAGCTTGCTAAAAAAGCTATGCATAGCGCTGAGGAGGGCAACAGGGAAATGCATGTAATGCTTGATTCAATGGAAGAAATCAATAAGTCCTCAAGCAGCATTTCAAAAATTATTAAGGTTATTGACGACATTGCTTTTCAAACGAATTTGTTGGCTTTAAACGCTGCCGTTGAGGCCGCCAGAGCGGGAACTCACGGAAAAGGCTTTGCGGTTGTGGCGGAAGAAGTACGAAATCTGGCAGTGAGGAGCCAGAACGCGGCGCGTGAAACATCTGAACTGATTGAAAGCTCTATAGATAAGGTGTCAGAGGGTTCAAAAACAGCAGTTGAGACAGCTAAAGCTCTTGAAACCATTGTTTCTGAAATAAATGAAATATCAGGCATTATTAACAATGTTGCCCAAGCTTCTGTACGTCAGTCCGACGCCATTGCTCAGATTAACTTAGGGGTAAACCAAATATCTACAGTGACTCAAAGTAACTCTGCAACAAGCGAGGAGCAGGCTTCTTCATCAGAAGAACTCTCCAGTCAGGCCGAATTATTTAAGTCAATGGTTAGTCAATTTAGGCTATAAGAGCATAAAAGCTGTAAATATGCAAAGGTGTGATTGATATGAATAAACAGAAGAAACTGAATAAAAATCCCAAATTTACTATACGTGTGCTTGTTATCCTGCCCATTTCAATCGCTTTGCTGATTTTTATGGGGATTTTCGCCTATACATTCTATTCCAATACACTTAATATTGTGTTGGAAAGCGAGTATGAAAATATGCAACTTCAAGGCGAAACCATAACGGAAATCATAACCACGTCTACAGCTAGCATCCCTGCTATTACAAGGGACTGGTCCAGCCGGGATGAAACATACGCCTTTACTTTGGGTGAAAACCCCTCGTTTGTAGAGGACAAATTAGAAGGCTATTCGCCCCTGCGTCAGCATAAACTTAATTTTGCCGTAATAAAGGATCTATCTGGAAAGGATTTATATTCAAAGTTTTATGATTTTTATAAAGATGAGGACAATCCCATTCCAGAAGGCTTCACTGATCTTCTATCACCTTTGGCTGTTGAAATGCTTAAAAGTTATGATGTAAAGACCGGTTACGGCTATATTGAGAAAATAGGCAAGGACGGCTTTATGTTATTTAATGGAGCGGCATATTATGTTTGTGCCCTTCCCATATTGAATGATAATGAAGATGCCACTCCTGTGGGAACGTTATTTTTCGGGCGTATTTTTGACGAAAGTGAAATAAAGCGTATCACTCACACATCAAGAATGGAATTTACAATAATAGATTCAAAGGCACCGGAAATTCAAGGACATGATAATACCAACAGCAGTACAGTTATATATAAACCCCTGTCCGGATTTGACCATGTAAGCGGTATTGCGCTTAAAATTCAGAATCCTAGGGATTTTTACAAAAAAGGCATAGAGGACATCAAAGTAACTGCAACTGTACTATTAGTTATAATGTTGCTATTCATTTTTGTTCTCTTCTATCTGCTTGAACGTAATATTTTACGCCCCCTCGGACGGCTCAGTTCGGATATCGGGTCAGTAACAGATGAATCGGCTTCAATTAATACGGGCAGGTACTGCGGAAGCCTAGAGTTTTTCACTCTTAGCAATTCTATTAATGACATGCTGAAAAAACTTGCTCAAAGCCGTCATTTTGAGGCTTCTGTCAACGCTTTAAAAAGTGTTTTGAATGGAATAGACGCATATATATATGTTTCTGACATTAATACGGACGAAATTCTTTTTATAAATGATCGCATGGTTGAACATTTTGGCCTTGGTGACAATGCCGTGGGTAAGACATGCTGGCAGGTATTGCAATCAGGATTTGAACAGAGATGTGAATTCTGCCCTAATATCAAACTTTTGGAAGACCCAGATAGCTCTGTTATCTGGGAGGAACACAACACTGTTACAGGACATTACTACAACAACACAGACAGAATTATTGAATGGTATGACGGAAAAAAAGTTCATATGCAACATTCAATGGACGTGACAGAAATAAAACAGACTCAGGCGGCTCTTACAAGGCGGCTTATGCAGCAGGAGCTTATGTCCTCCATTTCACAGAGCTTTATTACAGACTACGATATAAATGTCTATATAAACAATGCCCTTCAAATGACTGGGGAATTTATGAATGTAAGCAGGATTATTCTGTCTCGCTATGACGAGGACCAGGGCGTCTTAGAGCCGAAATACGCATGGCGTAACAGCAAAACTCAGACAAGCGTTGATATGAGCAGGAAAGTTCGGTTTGCTGAAGGAGCGCCCTTGTATGAAGAGCTTGTTGAAAATAACAGCCCTATTGTTTACGTTAATGATATGTCAGTGGATAATAAATTTAAAGGTGTTAAGCCTCCTGATGTAAAAGCTTTTCTTTCTATACCTGTCTTTGTATCCGGTGACTTTTGGGGTACGCTGGGACTTTACCAGTGCCAGAAAGCTTATGAATGGAGCGAAAGCGACATACATTTGGGAAAACTCATTAGAAACGTACTGTCAGGCGTTATAACGCGCCAGATTATGGAGGATGACAAAAAAAGGGCGGAAGAAGATATCCTGAGAGCAAAGGAAATGGCGGAACAGGCAAACAAAGCAAAAAGCGAATTTTTGTCCAGGATGAGCCATGAAATGAGAACGCCCATGAACGCCATTATCGGCATGACAAACATTGCAAAAAATACAAATGATTTGCCGAAAAAGCAGCACTGTCTTGAAAGAATTGATAATGCTTCAAAACATCTTCTTGGGGTTATTAACGATATTCTTGACATGTCTAAAATCGAAGCTAACAAATTCGATTTATATATTCAGGAATTTGATTTTGAAAAAATGCTCATTGATGTTACTAATGTTATTAATTTCAGAACGGAGGAAAAGAGACAGAATCTTATTGTTAATCTCAATAGGGACGTGCCTCTGTCTCTTGTCGGTGACGAACTGAGACTTACTCAGGTGCTTACAAACTTATTAACAAATGCCGTTAAGTTCACGCCGGAAGGCGGCACGGTTGTGCTGAGCGTAGAAAAGATTGCCGAATCAGACGGAATAATTACGCTGAAAATGGAAGTTGTAGATAACGGAATCGGTATTTCTCCCGAACAGCAGTCACGACTGTTTACGTCCTTTGAACAGGCCGACGGCGGAATTTCAAGAAAATTCGGAGGCACCGGCTTAGGACTTGCTATTTCAAAACGTATTATCGAATTAATGGGCGGAAAAATATGGATTGAATCAGAACTTGGTAAGGGTTCAAAATTCATTTTCACTGTAAACGTTGGAAGAGGAGAAGCAAAGTTACAGCATAAGCTTTATACCGGCATTAACAAGGACGAGGTTCGTATTCTTGTAGTGGACGATTCCCCTGAGACAAGAGACTATTTCCTCCATGTTATGGATGCATTGGGACTGCCCTGTGATGTTGCATCAGACGGCTATGAAGCGCTCAATCTTCTCAATAACTGCGGGGACAAGCCGTATAATATCTTCTTTGTGGATTGGCAAATGCCTAATATGAACGGCATAGAATTAACAAGAAAAATTAAGGAATTTATTAATGATAAGGCTGTTATCATAATGGTTTCCGTTGCCGAATGGGACGACTTAGAGCCTGAGGCCACTGCTGCCGGAGTCAACCGCTTTATTCCGAAACCCCTTTTCCCGTCAGCTATTATTGACAGCATAAACCAATGTCTCGGCCAAACCCGGCACATTGAAGCCGCGGCCCAAAAACAAAGCTTCCAGGGTAAGTTCGATTTTAAAAACCATAGCCTGTTGTTGGCTGAGGACGTGGACGTCAACAGAGAAATCATGGAAAACATTCTGGAGGACACCGGCGCAGACATTGATTTTGCGGAAAACGGATTAGAAGCCGTTAACATGTTTAAAGAAAACCCTGGTAAGTACAGTCTCATACTCATGGACATTCAAATGCCGGAAATGAACGGATACGAAGCAGCTAGAGAAATCCGTTCCCTTGATTATGCTGAGGCAAAGAATATACCCATTATCGCTATGACCGCCAACGTGTTCAGAGAAGATATAGAGAACTGCCTGGCTGCCGGAATGAATGACCATGTCGGAAAGCCCATAGATACAAATGACTTGTTCTCAAAGCTCAGTCTGCATTTGAAGCCGAAAATCGTTATTGAAAGCGCTAAAAAAGCAACTGAGCCAGCTAAATCGGAAAATACCAAAACTTCATCACCTGACGACTATTCCGAATTTATGCCGACCATAGACATTCCAAATGCTCTTAACAGGCTGATGAACAATAAAAAACTGTATTTAACCCTTCTACGTAATTTTACAGATAAACAAATATCAGATGAACTAGTGAAAAATATTAACGACGGGGATTTGACCAAAACAATTCACTCGGCTCACGCCTTAAAGGGCATGTCCGCTAACTTGGGTCTTAAAAATCTTTTAGGTGTCGTTACAAATATCGAAATTCAGGCAAAAGAAGGAATAGACTCCAAACAAATGGTCACAGCATTAAACGACGCGGTTAACGAAGCGGTTACTTCTATTAATATCCTATTAAAAAAGGAGGGGATGAATTGAGCACTCAGACAGAGAAAAAGCCAAAAATACTGGTTGCTGATGACGTAGAAACAAACAGGTTCATTCTGCACGAAATACTCTATGACTCATATGAAGTAGAACAGGCCGAAGACGGAATTACAGCAATATCAAAAATGCTCAATTCTATTGAAAAACCGAAACTGTTGCTCCTCGACATTATGATGCCGGGAATGGACGGTTTTGAAGTGTTGTCCTTTATGAGGTCCGACCCGTCGCTGCAAAAAATACCAGTAATATTTATTACAGCCGCCGATGACGAAATAAAGGGACTGCTTGCCGGGGCTGTGGATTATATCTCAAAGCCTTTTGAACCCGAGGTTGTAAGGCTACGGGTGGCGAATCAGATTGAACTTAACGAATACCGTGAAAGACTTGAAGGTCTGGTAGAGCAAAAGGCCAGTGAACTGGTTGTTACTAAAGAAAGGTTCCTTGAAACAATGGCTAACCTGATAGAATACAGAAGTCTTGAATCCGGCAGTCATGTTTTAAGGACGAGGAAATTGGCCGGTATTCTGGTTATGCAGTTAATCAGAGAAGGAGTCTACGCAAAAGAACTCATAGATGGGGATTATCAAATGCTTATAAAAGCCGTGCCCCTTCACGATATAGGAAAAATCGGGATACCCGACAACATACTTTTAAAACCCGGTAAACTAACGCCCGAAGAATTTAAAATAATCGAAACTCATACCACCATAGGCGCACAGGTAATCAAGTCCTTAATGATAAACGAGGACGACTTCTATCTGAACCACTGCCATGACATTTGCCGTTCGCATCACGAACGCTGGGACGGAAAGGGATATCCCGACGGATTGTCAGGCACAGACATACCTCTGTCTGCCAGAATTGTGGCGGTGGTGGACGTTTATGACGCTCTGGTCAGTGAAAGATGTTATAAAAAGGCTTTTACTCATGAAGAAGCCATTGACATTATAAAAAATTCTGCTGGAAGCCATTTAGACCCTGAGATTGTGAATGTGTTGCTGGATGTGCAAGAGGAATTCAGAAAACAATATGTTTAGTAGTCGTTAAATTAAAGACTATGATGGGGGCATAACATGAAGAGGATTATTTCGTTTCTTAGTTATGGTCACAGTATTACAAGCAGGATCTGTAATGGGATTTGCCGCACATGCTTCCGATTCAATAAAGGTAGTGCTAAACGGTGAAGAAATTGACTTTAATGATCAGCAGCCCATTACGATAGACGGAAGAACCCTTGTTCCTGTCCGTGCTGTTTTCGATGCCTTCGGAATGGAAGTTTCATGGGATGAAGCTACAGAAACCGTTATTGCCATAAAAGAAGGCAAGACAATTCAACTGACCATTGATAGCGAAACTGCTTTTGTTGACGATGAGCCGTTAAATTTAGATGTTCCGGCAATAATAGAAAACGAAAGAACCCTCGTTCCCCTGCGTTTTATTTCTGAAAGCTTAAATATGGAGGTTGAATGGGACGAAGAGACGGAAACTGTAATTATAAACGAGCCCATATTTGAAACTACTGCCCCATTAACAGACGAACCTTTTTCTGAAATTGCAACCCCACCAACAGGCGAACTCCTTCCTGAACTTTACGGAGTGGAATATTATTTTCCTGGCACTAATTGCGTAATGACAAAGGATGAGCTTTGCCACTGTATGCGGCTAACTTCCCTCTGGATTCAGTTAGAGTTTATTGGTTTTATGACGGAAACATATATCCGAGAGATTATAAAATGTCCAGTCAAAAATCTAACACTAAACGCTTTAACATAACTTTGCCAAAGGAAATAAAGCAAGAGGTGAAATCCAACGACCTTGTTACGTTTAACGTAATGCTTGCGCAAAATGTATCTACTCCATGTAAGGCCTTTATTATCGATGGAGAAGGAAGCGTAAACATTAATTATGATGATCGTAATTACTCACAGGTATATTTTAGAAGAGGATTAAAATTTGTAGTTTCGGATGATGTAAAAGAAGAAAATTTAGACTTATTGTTTAAGACCGTGGATTTACTTCCTGATATTTTTCTGTTCGGTAATGTAACCGTTTTCGCCACCGCCAATAGTAGAGATTACGGCGATTCAACTTATATACACGGGTCATGTATTTCTTTAATTAACATGAACTCTGACAGCTTTGTTTCAACCGGGCGGGAATCTAAAACTTTTTATATTAGAGAGCGTGACTTGGTGTTTTGGCTCGCGTTTAACTTAATGCATTTTATTAACCTTGACCACGCCGGCAGTGATAATTTTTATACTGATGAACCAGTATTATCAAAATCTACAGTTAGAATTGCTATGAAATGGCGTAATGATTTGAACTTGGAATTTGAGTCCTCATGGGAATCTTCTTGGGATCTGGCACATGCTCTGTCCTTCTGGGCATTGGATGAAGTGGGGTTTAGTTCTACTCAATCTAGTACAAAAATAATGGATTATGTAAGTATTGCTGAAGAGAGCGTTAAATTTATGGAAAGTCTTAAATAATTAGATGAATTTGGGGCGGACGAATATTACCCCACCGACTAAAACTTGTCTTGCAACTTTTAGTCGGTGCCCCTTAAAAGGGGCTTGCGGCGACAAAATAGTTGTAAGATTTAATTGTCGCCGCAATAGTCCGCCCCATTTATTATTTTGCTGAAAGGAGAGCCATTGTTATATAATTATAGGGTTGATTGAAATGAGGAAGGAAGAAAATATCGAGAAGTTTGAGCCTGTCGATTGTCAATTTCTCCTGTATGGCAAGGCTGAACATGTGGATGCCCATGGATATGTCGTGTTTTGAGGCCATTTGAGCCCCCAGAACTACGCGGGTTTTCTTGTCATATACAATGCGGATTTTTACCTTTGGGTTGTCGCCTGTTATGAATTGGGGCTTTTGATAGTCTTCATAATCAGCACATTCTGCGTCATAGCCCAAAGATTTTGCCCGGCGAAGGGTAATGCCTGTGGACACCATCTTATAGTCATAGATGCAAATGGCGTTTGAGCCCTGTACCCCGTTACTCTCCACATCAATACCGCAAACGTTATATGCCGCCACAAGCCCGCTTCTTACGGCGTTTGTGGCAAGGGCAATATAGTTCACGTCCCCTATGGTGTTGTCAAAAACCGTGGCGCAATCACCAATTGCATATACGTCCTTGACGCTGGTTTCTTGCCTTTTGTTGACTAAGTAGGGCCCATCCTTATAGAGAGTCAGTTTTTCTTTTCCAAGACAGTTGTTGGCCTTAAATCCTATGCACAGAACTACCATATGTGCCTCATATTCACCCTTATCAGTTACAACACGTTCAACTTTTTTGTCACCTTCAATGGCTTTAAGTGTCTCGCCGAAAGCAAGCTTTATGCCCTGTTGAGACAGATTTTCGCGCATTGTGTCTGTGAAAGGTTCGTCGAAATAACTTGACAGGCAGGTGTCTGAAGAATCAATAAGCGTGACTTCCTTGTCTCTACGTCTGAAAGCCTCAGCCAGCTCTACTCCG